>JBAQLI010000192.1:0-11530 GCA_049301735.1 Candidatus Methanoperedens sp. | reverse complement strand
GCTATTATGGATGTTTTTAGCGGAAAAGCATTTATTCCGAATATAGCAGAATAAAAAATGAAGTCAATTTTTTATAATGAACTGATTATGTTATGGGATATTTGGGAGGGGATCTGAATAGTCACAAGATTTTTTGATATAAAGAGATTGGCAATTTATAAAATTGATACCAATGTTATTTATATAAACATGAAGATAACAGAGTGCAATGCATACGCTTATCATATGTATTGACAGGGATAACGACCTTGGGGAAAAAGGAAAAGTGGAAAGCCCGGTAATCGGGCGCGCTGCAAACATCGACGCTGCGGTCAAACTTGCTTCCAGCGACCCGGAAGATTCGGATATCAACACAATTTTTGGCGGCATTAATGTTTATGATAAACTCATTGCCCAAAAAGAGAATGTAGAGATCGTTTCAATAGCCGGAGATAAAAAAGTCGGAATACTGGCTGACAGGAAAATCGCTGAACAGCTTGACAGAATTCTCCTTGAGCTAAAACCACTTAAAGTGATACTTGTTTCTGATGGGGCAGAAGATGAATCTGTATTGCCTATCATACAATCCAGAATAAAAGTTGATGCAGTTCATAGAATAATCGTAAAGCAGCATGAGAATCTGGAAAGCACATATTATATAATTAAAAAAGCATTCAACGACCCAAAAATATCACATACTTTTTTCGTTCCTATCGGTCTTGTTTTCCTGATCTATGCGATCTCATTATACTTTGATCGCCCTGAAGTTGCGGTAATGGCAATAACTGCAAGCATTGGCCTTTATATGCTATTTCGGGGGACAGGTTTTGATGATATCGTGGATAGTTTCAAAGGGACTATGATGAAATCCTTATATGGAGGAAAAATTACTTTTGTTATGTACCTGGCAGCCATAATACTGTCACTCATTGGTACCGTGCAGGGTGGTATTGCGCTCTGGGATTATTATAACGAACCGATACTTGTGGGATATCTTGTTCTGCTTATGGGTTACATCAATGCCTCCATATGGTGGTATGCAACTGCAGGTGTAATAATCAATATTGGCATAATTTTCGACCTGCACCTGGCTAAAGAAAAGATCGGAAGGCACTGGTCACATCCGTTCTTCGTGTTTGCAGCCGGTATTATCTTATGGGCTGGAAGCACATACATACTTGTTATACGGGAAGCAATGGACACATATCCTATTATCAATAATGGCCGCCAGTTTGTTCTCGGAAGCGTGACAGTGGCAGTATTAATTGCGGTTACAGGTGCATGGATTTCAGCAAGGACAACAAGAAACAAGATATCAAAACGTTAATCGTTCTTGTGTCTTTCCATAGCTTCATCAAGGGTTAATTCCCCTTTTGCGACAGCTCTTGCAAGAAGCCGCGGAATAGTCGAACGACCGTTGCTGTATTCCCGGCTTGATTCCTGAATTACCCTTACTTCCCCATTCGAAGGCTCAATGAATTGTTTTCCCACGATTTTTCCCGGGATCAATGCAATATTAATTGCTGCAATAATATCAGATATCACCCGTCCATGAACTCCTTTACCAAGATGTGGTGTTGTTCCGGTTTCATCTACCATTTCTACCTGTATTCCAAGGTCAAGTATCCCGTTTATCAACTGTGAACGGATAAGTCTTGCACCATGACCTATCCTGACAATGATTTTTTTATTTTCAAATTCCTGCATTATTCGTCTTATAAGTGGGCAGACATCACCCACAGAGACATGATGAACAGAAATTGTCTTGTTATTTCCAAGTATGGCAACACCCGGATATTTTCCAGGGTCTATTCCTATAATCAAATGTTCAAAATTCTCTCCGAACAGCATGGAAAGCGCTTTATCAAGGGTTGCTTGCGGCCTGTTGTCAGCGATAATGATCATTTCATGATCAAAATCAATAAACTCAAATTCCCTCTCTGTAGTAATGATAACACCAACGTGCGGGGGTATGCGTTCTTCGGGATTCAGAACAAGGATATTCAATTTACGGGATCGACCTTCCTCAATGATGGAATGATATACCGGAAAATCATCCGTAACAAGGGCTATCGTTTTATACCTTTAAACCCCTCCTGAAAAGTTGTTTCTGCATTGCAATTAGATTCCATTTAATATTATGGTTCACTGTATATTACCCTTTTTACTCATACTCATCTCCACTTCCTGTCCCTGTCTTCAATCCCTGCCCTGGAATGAACCTGCCACAACCTCTCCTCGCAATTATCTCACCGTCCTCAAAAACTACTTCGCCGTGTGAGATGGTCAATTTGGGAAACAAACCTTTCATTCCGTTAAAAGGTGTCCATCCTGCTTTGCTGTGAAGTTTTTCTTTACGGATCTCTTTTTCTTCACCCACAATTATCATATCAGCATCATATCCGGGCGCAATCACGCCTTTTTTCATGCCAAATATTCTTGCCGGATTCTGGCTTGTTACTTCAATTACCCGTTTCAGTGTGAGAAGATTTCGTTTTATTGCCATAAGCATTAGAGGCATCATTGTTTCAACACCGGGAACCCCGGCAGGAGCAGACCATATATCAGTCATTTTTTCTGATTCAAGATGCGGGGCATGGTCTGATGCGACTATATCTATAGTCCCGTCATTCAATCCCGCCCAGAGACTTTGCTGGGATGGGAAATCCCGAAGTGGTGGATTCATTTTTCCAAGTGTGCCAAGCCGCCTGTAGTCCCTTGTGGATAGAAAAAGATGGTGAGGTGTTACTTCACAGGTAATGTTTTTATTATTTGCTTTCGCTCTTCTTATGACGTCGAGGCTTTCAAGTGCGCTGATGTGGCAGAAATGCAGTTTTGTTGTATCCGCTGCAAGCTTGATCGCTTTTTCCACAGCGATTTTTTCAGATAAATTGGGACGAGACTTGGAATACGATTCTGGTGCCGGATTTCCTTTAAGCAAATTGACGAATTTCTTTCTTGTCTCTTCGTCCTCAGCATGAATACAAGCCACTGCACCCAGGTTTCCAATTGCCTCAAGCGCCTCTTTCAATGTCCTCTCATTAACGTTCAGCGATCCTGTGGATTCTGCCATGAATATCTCACCGAATGCAGTTGCCCCAAGTTCCCAGAGGTTCTTAAAATTTGGGAGATTTGCTGTTACTCCCGCATTGATACCATAATCGATTATTGATTTTCCGGATTCTTTTAATTTTTCCATAAACGAAGAGCGATCTATTGTAGGTGGGATCGTGTTGGGATGATCTATGACCATCGTAACTCCCCCGGCTGCCGCTGCGCATGAACCTGTATACCAGTTCTCTTTCTTTGTCATTCCAGGGTCACGGAAGTGAACGTGGACATCAATCGCGCCTGGCAATATGAGCGCGCCTTTGGCGTCGATGATCTCATCATATTCCTGCTGTCCAACGATTTTCCCGATCTTTGAGATTTTCCCGTTATCCACGGCTATTTCAGCTGGCTGGATAGCATCGTTTATGAAAATTCTGGCATTTTTGATTACGAGGTCGGGCATATTTAATTTTATTCACCGCAAAGACAGTTTGAATTGTTTTATTGATAATAGATTGTTTGGGATACATACATAACTATGCTTCGATCGTATATCTTGTAAAATTAACCTGAATATCTGATTCTTAAATATTAACCAAACTGAATATTTCAGGCGGTTTTAATCTCACCAACGGCGTTTATCGTATCACTTTCGATCTTTCCATCCAGCATTTTTATTATCCTCCTGGTCCTCGCCGATACTGACGTATCATGGGTTACAATAAGTATAGTCTGCCCGTTCTCACTTAATCCGCGAAGGAGTTCCACGATCATATCCCGCGTCTTTGTATCCACTTCACCTGTAGGCTCATCAGCAAGGATTATCGCAGGATTGTTCGCCATAGCCCTGGCAATGGCAACGCGCTGCTGCTCTCCGCCTGATAATTCAGAAGGCTTATGGTTCATCCGGTCACGAAGCCCCATCCGGCTGAGAAGCTCCGCTGCTCTTTCTTTCCGCTTGCTTTTCGGGACCCTTGCAAACCGCATCGCAATATCAACGTTCTCAAAAGCTGAAAGCGTGGGTATGAGATTAAAATGCTGGAACACAAAACCGATCTTTTCACGGCGGATTTTCGGTGCTTCGTTATCTGTTGCTTTTGTGACTTCGACCCCATCAATAAACACACTGCCTTTTGTTGGTCTGTCAAGAAGACCTATCATTGAAAGGAACGTGGATTTACCGCTTCCCGACGGCCCTATAATGCTCAGGAACTCGCCTTTTTGAACGTCAAAACTGACATCGCTGAGGGCATGCACCGGGATTTTTCCCTGCATATAGGTTTTTGAAAGGTTCCTGACACGCAGGATAGGTTCATCCATACTTCATGGCCTCCATGGGATTCATTTTCATTGCACGATACGCTGGAATACTGCCTGAAAGAGTCCCGAGAAGAGTTGCAAAAAGCAGTGATATTATAATAAGCCTTGGTGTGATAGCAAAAAGCACCATTCCCATGGAAGACAGGTATTCATTCATAGAATAAATGAATATCCCACCTCCGATAATTCCGAAAATTCCTCCAAGAACACCCATAAGCGCAGATTCTCCCATGGTAAGATAAAGAATATCCCTGAACTGGGCACCCATTGCTTTCATGAGACCGAAATCTCTTGTCCTTTCCGAAACTGACATAAACATGGTGTTCATTACACTTAAACCTCCAATGATGGCTGCAAGGATTGCCGAACTTAGAGTTATCAAATTGATAACAACAAGTGTTTTTTCTACCTGTTCCCTGAGTTTTTGAGGCGATAAGGCCGTGATTTTTTCAACGCTCAATTCTATCCTTTTTGCAAGGTCTTCCCCATCAGCCGAAGGTTCAGGCACGACCCAGATATAAGAAACCGTATTTTCAAGCTCATAAAATTTTTGTGCCGTTTCAAGTGGAATCGCGATAACATTGTCATAATCCGAGCTTGTATATTCCAGTATTCCTACAATAGTAAAATTTCTTTCATGGGTTATGGAAGAAGTGCCCCTTAATCTTTTTGATTTTATGGGAAGCTCATCCCCTACTTTTATTTTGAATTCCCGTTCAACATTACTGCCCAGTACAGCCCTGTAAGTGTCGCTCGGAAGGAGGAGTCTTCCCTTTTTAAGTTTTGTATCTTTCAATGTTGTTTCTTGCTTATCGATAGGGATTCCCACGACGTAATCCCCAATTAACCCTATCCCTTCAACATCATAAGGCATCCACAATAAACCATACGCATCTGAGACACCTGGAACCCGGTTAACTTTTCTTACAGTGGATTCATCTATGCTTCCTCCCAGATATCCTGTTTCAGGAACAACCTGGATTTTATCCACAAGGTTCAATGTGTTTTCTGAATGGCGGTTAAAATATTCCGACATCCCGCCCATGACCATGACAGCAAATATCCCAAGCGCTATGCCAAATACGGTTAAACCTGTCCTGAATTTTCTCTGGGTGACATTTCGAATTATGAGATCAAACATATTTTATGCCTTTTGGACTAAGAACAATTATGGAATTTAAATATAAGACTTCATTCATACCGCAGCGCCTCCATCGGGCTCATCTTTGCTGCCCTGTAGGCCGGGTATAGCCCTGATAATATCCCAAGAAAAGTTGAGAAAACAATCGCGATAACAAGTAGTCTCGGAGTGATCGAAAAAAGAACAGTGCCGCGGGAAGCAAGATAATCATTCAAATAATATACGAGGGCCCCGCCTCCGATTATTCCGCATATCCCGCCAAGTATTCCCATTAAGGCTGCTTCCCCCATTGTCATAAAAAGAATATCCTTTGTCTCGGCTCCCATAGCTTTCATGAGCCCGAATTCTTTTGTTCTTTCTGAAACCGACATCAGCATTGTGTTCACAACACTTAAGCCCCCGATAATTGCTGCAAGTACAGCAGCGCTTATGGTGATAAGAGTGAAAATCACAAGTGACTGCTCGATCTGTTTACGCAGTTGCTCAGGGGAAAAGGTCTTTATTTTTTCAACATTCAGTTCTATCCTTTTAGAAAGATCTTCTGCATCCGTATCCGGATCAGGGACGGCGAGAATAAAAGACACTGTATCCCCGCGATCATAGAATTTTTGTGCTATGTCAAGCGGGATTATAACACTGTTATCAAAGAAAGAACCCGTGTATTCCATTATTCCAACAACTGTAAAATTCCTCATATGGGTTATTGATGAGGCGCGCTGTACGCGCTTGCTCTTTATCTGGAGTTCATCTCCTGCTTTCAGGTTAAACTCGCGCGCAACACTGCTTCCAAGTACTGCCCTGTAACCATCACCCACGGCCAGGAACCTGCCATTTGTGACTTGTGTGTCTTTTAATAAGGAGAGTTGTTTTTCAGGCTGTACTCCAATCACTACATCACCGCCAAAAAAACCCAGGCTTTCAGGATCAAGTGCAGCCTGCAAAATCCCGTAGGCATCAGCGACACCAGTTACCCTTTTTACTTCCCTTGATTTTGAATCGTTAAGATCCCCGCCCCCGAATCCTATTTCCGGGAATACGCGGATCTTATCCGCTGTCAAACTTATGGATTTATCAAAAGTCATGTTGAAATGCTCAGACATCCCGCCCATAACGATAACTGCAAGTATCCCGAGCGCAATACCGAAAATTGTTAGCCCTGCCCTGAGTTTTCGCTGTGTGATGTTCTTGAGGATGAGATCAAACATTAAACACCTCTTAGACTTTCAATTTCCGGGATATTACTACCAGGATGATCAGAAAAACGATCCCTTCGAATCCGGGTGTACCCTTTGCAGGCGAAGTTATGTTCGCAACGGGATACTCCGGGATCCTGAGCACTGTTTCATATTTATCTATCGTGATGTTCTTATGGTTCACCGCTTCAATGATCACATCATAATTCCCCGGTGCAATTCCTTTCCAAACAACGCCAGCAGTTGATTCTTTTCCTGATGTGAGGATATCTTCAAGCTGCTGCCTGTATACATGTGTTTCTCCCGTTGCCCTGTTCTTTGCAGAAACAACAATGGATCCATCGAAAGGAACCTGTGATTTTCCCTGGATAGTAACGCTTGCGCCGTATTCATCCACCTGCACATCGGCAGGCAGTATCTCAACATCGTCTGTCGCTGTGAATCCGGATATATATGTATTGACAAGAGGAGGCGCATACAGCCTGTGGCTGTATATTTTTGCCCGGACAACATATTTCTTGTTATCTGTGAGCAGAAAAGGCCACAGTATTTGCAGGTCGGTGCTGGTTGTAATTGAAATGTCCTCTCTGGTTTTAGAGTAAACAATGTCATTATTATCTAACAGTTCAATTTTAATATCGGCCACTGTGGGATTAAAAGAACGAAGTAATAACTGTACTCCACTGTCTGATGGTGAGAAATCTACTACCTGGAAAGAGGGTATAGTGGCACTTCCGTAAGCGATATGGTATGAGTTGTTGGAAACGAGCCTGTCCCCCTCATATAAGGCTACGGTGGCGGTATAAAAATCATGCTGCGGTTTTTCCTGCCATATTATGACTTTGGTCAAAGGTTCTCCTGCCCTGGCATTAACCGGGACTTCATGAGATTCGACGAGCTCACCTGAATATAAAAGTTCAAAAACTGCTTTTCCATTAAAATCCACATCAGAATTGATAGTAACATCACTCGTTGTGAAATCAGAGAAAAAATCGGTTAATTCAACGCGAGCGGATGCTGAATTGCCCATAAATAAAATTATCAGGATCAACAATGTTATTCTTATTTTCAATCTTCTTGATAGCATATTCTTCTTATACATTGTATGAACTTTATCTATATTAATATATCAAGTAAAAAAATAAACATATCTCACTTTTTTGCTTTTGCTATTCAAAAGCGTCTTGCATATTTTTTCCTAAAAATTCTGCAATACCACACGCAGTCCATGCGTTCAATGCCCATGCAAAACTTATGAATACGGGTAATCCTTCGCCAAATGCAAATTTCCAGACACCACTCAAAATACCGGTCATTTCCATTGTCCCGCCCATTGTTACAGCAACTATGAAAAACGCAAGGTTCCACTCAAGACCCTGCCTATTGTTATAATACAGCCCTATAATTGCCATTACAAGATAAATTAGGATCATCGCGGGTGAAATTATCGCCAGATATCCTTCAAATTGCATAAAAATAACCATAGATATCACAGCCAGGAAAATTGGAATATTCCTGTATTTTCTCCCGCTCAACTTGACATAAGAGAATACTGCTTTCAACATGGATGCGAAACCAATCATTACAATAAATAAAAACGGTGTGGAAAAAATAGAAAAAAAAGGTGGTGCGCCGCCATCTATATATTGCCACATCCCGGACAACACCCCATATCGTTCAACAAAGAATGAGACCAGACCAGAGGCAATGATAAAAGCAATAAGATGTTTTGTTTTCATCATACTACTAAGTAATGCAGCAACCACAAGCACAAATCCAAGGCCCAGAATTAACTCAAACGAAGATTTTGCCAGAAACCCACCATTCACAAAACCAACTAATGCAAATACAGATACGATAGAAAAGATCGTGAGATTTAGATCTTTTTGCACATTATTATTTTTAATTTTTGTATATGTTTTCAGTGATTCATTCTCTTTTTCCTCGATCAGTTCGTCACTTCTGACGTGTGGGTTTTTTAACATATACTTTCTTTTTATATCCTGTTCTATCGGTTTTTCATATATTTTTAAGGTGTCATTTTCTGTTTTCGCGATCATTTCATCGGTTCTGCCATCATCGATTTTCAGGTTTACAATCGTTTTATTCTCATTAAGTTCCAATGAAAGAGAATTTTTTTGATAAGATAATATTATCTTATTACCATTATCCTGTGTATTTATTTCTGCTTTTTCTACCCAATCAATATCATATTTTCTTTTTAGATATTTCATGAGTGTCCAGTCATCATCTCCCGGAATTTCATCCCAGCTGAACAAATACATCTTTTTCTTATTCAGGATCCATTTTGAAATATCATTCATGCACTGCAAAACAGCATGGTTAATATATTTCAAGATAGGAAGACGTGAAGCATCATAAGCGAAGTCTGATAACATATTAAAATGAATGTCCATGGTCGGGATTTTCAATATCTGATAAGTTATTCCTGTGTAAAAATCACCTACCTCAGGAGCAGGAAGATTCCATTTACCATCTTTATCATGCTTATATGGTAACAAATCCATATTGAATGTCTGCGAGGCATCTCCCACTTCGTTATCACGTGCAAGTTTTATATACATTATATCCATCGGATTATCAAAACCCATTAGTTGTGCTGCAATTGAATCAGCCGTCACAACATCGTTTGATGCCACTATCGTGTGAAAGTCAACAGGTTCACATGACATGGGGCCGATTGATTCACCCCCTATACCGCCATCGATGATCGTCAGGTTTGGCGTGAAATTCTTGTTTATGGAGCATATCACTTCATTAATCCCTATTCTGTGATATTTCGCTTTATCTATCTCAGGCAATGTTCCATACATGTTCTTCATCCCGAGGGTCACGCCAGTCATATTATGTGTTTTCATTGCGGCTACTGAAATTATTACATCTGCCTCCACGATCTTTTTTGAAACACGATCCTGGCCATTATTTTCACCCAGGAAGTCTTTACCTGAATTATCTTTGCCGAAATAAAAGTTCACAGTTTCTGTATCGCTGAGATTTATCAGCTTATCTTTTTTGATCTTATATATGATCAATTTGCCATCTAAAACAGAGAAATTATCAGTTACAATATCATCGATTTCCAGGTTTACTTCAGTTTTTTTATCATTGAGTTTCAGTGTGATATTATATTTTTCAATAGATTCTTTTTCAGTAGATGCTTTTTCAGTAGATACTTCTTTAATAACTACTTTTATAGTCTTACCATTTTCGATTTTTTCTATTGTTGATTCTTTAGTCCACTCAATTCCATATTGGTTATCCAGAAAAGATATTAACTTTTTATTATCTTTTCCTTCATTATCGTTTCCTTCATTATCATTTCCTATGTCTTCCCAGTTAAACAATTGCACATTACCCCTGGACTTTTTAGAATAAGAAGGATTTGATATTTCAACATTTTTCTTTTGTGCCCACTCCATCCACCCCTGTGCTTTTGCATTTGTCCAGAAATTCGTCCAGACCATATCAGCATCACAAATTATGCTTTCCCCACCTGCCCTCCGGACCATTTCCAGGACAGCGCTTGTAACATCATGACTCGTATAAGTGGCCGGTTCATTGGGCACACCCCCACATATGTTGACTTTGATAAGAACTTTGTTACCCTTATCTACAAACTTTTTCATTCCGCCAAGTTCACCAACAGCATACCGGACAGCCTTTTTCTTGTTCGTTACAAGGTTTTTGCAATCCGGGTAACGTGCAACGCAATATTTTGAATCTGATTTTAATTTATTCTTGCTCTGGACATCATCAAAGGATTTAACTTCGTTTGAATAGTTTGAACGTTTTTTGCGTTTCATGAGCATCAGTGCTGATGTATAGCCCAGGTAGATCCATACAGGATAAAGAATAAACATAAAAATTACAACGAGCAGTGGAACATCTTCTTTGTGAATGCCTGTAATATTTGAATGGAACATGAAATCCGAGCTGCTTAAATTATTACAGAGAATAGGAAATACACAGCGAAAGATATCTGCATAAAGAAACACACTGAATATTATAAAGGAAAGAACGACAATCAGAGCAATGATAATTTTTGCAGGTCTTTCAAGTCCAATTTTATTTCCAACAAAATATAGCACGATACCTATAACAAATAGCGACGGGGGATCTAATAAAAAACTCATACCTCACCGGAAATATAAATTGATAAACTAATATAAAAAACTATGCTTTAACCTCTTTTTTTGATCTTTGTTACATCAAAGGTCTCAAAATTTTCAAGTCACCCTGTTCAATTTCGTGATCTTACTATTTTTTTTAATATTAAAGATTTGACTTGATATTTTAAGTGTCCTCAATATTGTTTCATTAATAGTCTTGATAATTTTCTCATTATCAAATTTATGATATATTATTATTTCATTATTACTGTATTCTATTTTATGAATCAGGCCGCTGGTTGTTAAGATTTCATCCATCATTCTTAGAATGTGTTCATAATCAATTTCCTCAAGGGATACGCCGTATATATTGGAGATGAGATTGTTGAGTTGATATGAAAATTCATTGGATTTCAAAATGTTAAGGAAAATTTCCCTGTTGATTATGACATCTTCATAATTTTCTGCTTTCAGCAGCCTGGCAAGGTTATTCCAGGAAGCTAAATTCTTCTGGATTTCTTCCTGCATGAACCATTTATTGCCAAAACAATTCTTAACTGATAAATAAGCTTCTTCTTCGCGGCTACATTTTTCCCATAGCGTCATGATTCGCTTGGATTATATAAATAACAATAAATAAATTTATATCGCACTCGCTTATAGCCCTAAAAATGATTGAATTTCGTTTTAAAAATAACCACAGAGGGCACAGAGGA
>JBAQLI010000191.1:0-10308 GCA_049301735.1 Candidatus Methanoperedens sp. | reverse complement strand
GCTGCAAGTTCAATTTCCTTGCAAACTCCTGCTACTATGCCAAGATGATCCAGGCTTTTACTACTATATTCCATTAATCTAATTCCTGATTTAGCAGGAGGTTATATTAAAATGTGCGGAAAATGGGTTACTATGGATGGAAAGTATAATTATATATTCAATGATTATGATCATGTTTATATACATTATTATATTTTAATCTCATATAGATTTAAATAACTTGAAATCTTGATAGGTAATCCCTGAATAGATTATGGATAAACAAAAAATTATTTAACAAATGGTAATTAACCAATAAATACAATACTTATACCGGGGTAATTTAAAATGAGAGTTGCTGTAATAGGTGGTGGCGCCATGGGGCAACACCATATAAGAATATACAGAGAAATGAAAGACGTAGAACTTGTGGGGATATGTGATACAGACAGGGACAGGGCTATTTCATTGGCTAAGACAAATAATACAACACCGTATTTTGACCACAATGAATTGCTAAAACAGGACCTTGATGCAGTAAGCGTGGTAGTGCCAACGACTTTTCATTCAAGAGTTGCCCTTGATGTTATTAATTCGGGAACTCATTTGCTGGTCGAAAAACCCATAGCTGATACCCTCAAGAACGCTGATACAATGATAAATGCAGCACATGATGCAAAGGTAAAGCTGATGGTAGGACATATTGAAAGGTTTAATCCTGCTGTCTCAAAACTAAAAGAGATCGTAGATTCCGGCATGCTCGGTAAGATAGTGTCCATTTCTTCAAGACGGGTCGGGCCATTCAATCCCCGAATACGTGATGTTGGGATAATTATGGATCTTGGTGTACATGATATTGATGTTATTTCATATCTTTACGGCCGCAAGATCAATGAAGTTTACACGATAGCAGGCAAAGATATTCATTCATTCGAAGACCATGCATCAATCCTTTTAAGATGCGATACAAATCTTTCAGGAATGGTAGAAACAAACTGGTTGACACCGCATAAAATACGGAATCTTACTGCAATAGGGTTAAAGGGTGTTGCATATCTTGATTATATTAAACAGACAGTGGAATTGCATGATGAAGCCTGGGTACGCACAGCCAAGGTTGAACCAAAAGAGCCTTTGAAGAATGAACTGGAGCATTTCATTAAATCCGTGAGGGATAACACAGCTGTAATTTCCAATGGGGAAACAAGCAGGCATGCCCTTGAGGTAGCAATGGCTGCAATTGAATCATATGAACAAAAGAAAGCAATAGGAATTGCTGAAAAATAAAATTTTATATATAAAAAATATAAAAATTTATTTATTGCATATTTCGTGGTAGTTCTTATCTCCCCGGCCAATCCCTTTATACACAAATCCTTCCTTGATGAAAGCATCCGGGTCGATCACATTCCTACCATCGATTATGACCGGATGCTTATGCCCTGATAATTTCTTTATGGCACTTGCTTTAACATTTAAATATTGTTTATGTCCTGTAAAAATAACTATCGCATCTGCTCCTTTAATGCTCTCTTCAAGATCCTGGGAAATTTTAAGGCTGCCATCCTGGGAGACATAAGGATCGTGTATCGTAACTTTGGCGCCATCTTTTTCCACCATATCCAGATAAGGTTCAGAAGGAGTATTTCTCGTATCATCAGAGTTATTGATAAAAGCCCAGCCAAGTAATGCTATTTTTGAACCGTTGAATTTCTTCCCTATACTTGTTAATCCCTCATTTGTAAGATTATACATATGCTGGGGCATGAAATCATTTATTTTTCGGGCAAGGACATAAAGGGACACAGATTCTGCAGGATAATCCAGTTTTGAACCTGATATTTTGACTCCTCTTTCAAGATGATAAGTATCTTTTGTTAAACAATGCCCTCCGACGCCTGCTCCGGGGTAGAGGATGGCTCTTGTTATTCCATCTCCTTTTAAGCTGTCAATGCCTGTCCTTACATCATAGACATTTATTCTCATAGCTTCGCAATAAAGTGCTAATTCATTGATGGCAGCAATTTGTAAATCCCTGAATGTATTCTCAGCAGTCTTTGTTACCTCGGCTGCTGTTGAATCCATGGCTATTATTTTGCCTCTGGTGAGAACAGGGGTATAGAGTTCCACTGCACGATCTGTACTTTCCTTATTTATCCCACCAACTATCCTGTCGTGTTCCCGGATATTGCGTATCAGTCTTCCAACCATCACTCTTTCAGGGGCATGGGCAAGCGCGAAATCTTCACCTGGTATAAGACCGGATTCTTCCTTCAGGATATCTGCTGCAAAATTTTTTGTTGTTCCGGGTGTTATCGTTGACTCAAGAACTACAAGAATTCCCTCGTTGAGGTACTTTCCGATCTGGCGGATTCCTTCTTCCAGAGCACCAAAATCAGGTTCAAGCTCCCCCTTATCCTTAAATGGTGTCTGGATGGCAAGTGTGACTGCATCTATGTCTTTAATTTTTGAAAAATCAGATGTGCTTTCAAATTTACCATCTGAGCGGACTTTTTTGATCAGGTCTTCAAGTCCTGGTTCTTCTCCTTTAAGTGGGCTTATTCCATTATTTAGCATTTCGATTTTATAACCTGAACTCTGGGATGCTCTCTGGAAGCCCCATACAAAATCAAACTTTTCTGCAAATAAAACCGCTGACGGGATCCCCACATAGCCCATTCCGACCACGCCAACTTTGCGGATCGGGCCTTTTTCTCTTAATATTTTTCCAAGTTTGCTCATGTGTTATTCTTTTGTTGAATTGATCGTTCTAATAATAAATTTTAGTATCGAAGTATAATTCATTTCAGGTAAAATGTCGTCAAAAAGGCATTCACATGAAGGTTTTTCCAATTATGTATACTGAAATGAGCATATGTGAACTACTCCCCGCTAAATCTGGGGAGCTTCCTGCTTCATTGCTTCTCTATTGAGATTGCTCAGGCAGGCTTGAAATCCCGTAGTTCCTACGGTACTCCTATTTTCTATGTTAATCGCAGCATTATGATCTCTATCCAGAACAAGACCACAAAAGGGGCAACTATGCACCCGAACTTTCAGGTCTTTCGGCACTGATTTACCACACCAGCTGCAATTCTGTGATGTGTTTCGTGGATTAACCAATTCAACTATTTTCCCAGCGTATTCTGCTTTGGACTTTGTTAAATTAATTAACTGTGACCATCCTGCATCAGATATGGATTTAGCAAGACGATGGTTCTGTACCATGTTTTGTATTTGTAAATCCTCGAATACAATATGATCATATTTCATAACAAGATTCGTACTTAATTTTTGATTGAAATCTTTCCTCTGATTCCTGATTCTTCGATGTAATATGATCTTGATAGCTCCGACTTTCGATAGGTTGAGTTTCCCGTCTTTAAATCCAAAGCCGGATTGTGGATATGTGAAACTATTATACCTATTCCTTCCCTGAAATCGAGGATAACCGAAGCCATTAAAGAAATTCTTGAAACTTCTGTCCGCCCGTTTCAGGACGTTTTGGAGAACCTGGGAGAATACATTTTTCTGGAATCTAGAGAATCATTGTACAGATGTCTGCATGTGGAAAGTGTTCTATTCAGGGCTACTTCTTGATTTTTAGTAGGGTATATTCTGAATTGAAACGTTTTCTTCATACTTACTCTGAACAATCTATATATGTCCCTGATACTATATATCAGTATGCCTAACCCTTAAATCTTATTCTGAACAAATACTTTTTTGGGTTAGGTATTACAATTTCAAGGGGTATGATTCATCTCAATCCTGAAGGCGTTGAGTTTTCTCTACCTCTTGACCCTGGCGCTATAAGAAAAACAATCCGTCAGCAATAACAAAAGCATCCGCTCAATCTAAAGGCTAATATAATTGTTAGGATAATTATTGCCATAATGTTTAACGGTTTATTTTCATATGGAATTGAAGAAAGTATCGGAATTCATGTAATTCTTTCAAATCTTTTCTGGTGGACATCGTTACTTCTGGTCATTACAGCCTACAAGAACAGACGTAACTGGAATGTGGGTGAAATGCCATGGACGTACCTGTTCCTGACATTTTTATTTTTCGGGATACGTGAATTGGGGCATTTTTCCAAATCGCCTTTTTTAGACTCAATAAGATACATTTTTGGCATAGGCTCTGCGATATTCATGACAGCCGCATTAATACTAATTTATATGAAATTATACAAAAGAAAAATTACATCTAAACCTATGAGTTTTATTCCATTCATATTTGCTCTTGTGTTTCCGATCCTTTTTATTTACCTGTATTTTTCCGGAACGAAAATCGAAACTATAAAAAATATTTTTTTTAACCTTGAAAATATTATGTGGATAACAGGAGGCTCAATAACAGTATATACAACTTATATGCTTGGAACGAAATCAACGGGAGATTTTGTCCACGTTTTTATGTTTTTCCAATTCGCTGCTATTATTGCCATTTTATGGAAATTCCTTGGTGTAATAGGCACCATTAGCTGCCCCATTCCTTATTCTATCCGTGAATTCATGGAGACATTATTTGGAGTATGTGCAATAATCTCCATGTATATCCTTGAAAAAATGTTGAGAAGATTATCCAGACACATTTCATAACGATATAAATGACTACTAAAGCGGAATTATATTTACTTGCACTTTCGGAATTGGAAAATTCCACCGGAGATATCATATCTACAGCTATCGTAACGCATGACGGGCTTATTATGGCAAGCACAAGATCGGATACCATGCACAGGGAAACATTTGCGGCTTATGGAGCGGCTACATTCAAACGTGCCGGTGAAACCATGGAAGAGCTAACGGGTGAGAATATTGATGTGTTAATATACGAGTCAACAAACCACAGAGTTGTTACGGCTCGCGCGGGTGCGCATGCCCTATTGATAGTCCTTACCGGAAAGAATGTCCAGATGGGGCTTGTGCTTATGAATGCCCAGAATACTGCCAGGAAGATAAAGGAAATATAAAATTTTTACATTGCCATGAAACGAACACAAGCAAGAGCAAAATTGTGGTTAATAAATAATAACGAAGAGCCAATCATAGGAGAAGGTAAAGCAGCTCTTCTTGAAGCCATAAACAATGAGGGTTCCCTGAACAGGGCATGCAAGAAAGTGAAAATGTCTTACAAGCATGCATGGCTTTTGTTAAAAGAAATTGAAGAAAGCATTGGAGAGCCCCTGACAATAACGCAGCGCGGTGGCCTGGATCAGGGAACATCCCTGACTGAAAAAGCATTGAATCTGCTTGAAGAATTTAATACATATCAAAATTTACTTAACCAAACGGTTTATGACAAAACTTTCTGGGAGGCGATCGGATTGAAAATATCAGCAAGGAATCAGATGAAGGGCAGAATAATCGAGATTGAGAAAGAAGGTCTTATCTCAAAGATCAAGATTTCCATTGAACCTGCAATAATTACTGCAATAATTACAAAAGAGGCTGCAGATGCCATGGATATCAAGAAAAACGATGAAGTGGTAGCGGTAGTGAAGGCTACTGAAGTAATGATCGGAAAAGAAAAATAAAATGTCTGGAATTTGAGATCATAGAACACCAATTTCGAAATATTTTCGAAACTTTTATTAATAAGCGTTATGTTTGAGTGAACATAAGATGATTATGATATGAAAATCCTGTTCACAAAAATAATTTTAGTACTTATCCTGAGTTCACTTATAACCGGCTGTGTCCAGCAGGCACCCACTGAAAATATTACAACCCCTGCAATAACTTCTGCAATAACTTCTGCAATAACTTCTACAATAATTCCGGCATCCACAGCGTCTGCCCCACAGAAGCTGCGTCTGGCTACCACAACTTCAACCTGTGATACCGGATTGCTCGATGTGTTTAACAAAAAGTTCGAGGAAGAAAATAACGTAGAAATGTCAACGATATGCGAGGGCACAGGGAAAGCAATAGCTACAGGCGAACTCGGAGCAGCAGACGTTCTGATGGTTCATGCAGTCCAGTCTGAATTAAAAGCTGTCGCCAACGGCAGTTTTATCAACCGCACTTATATGATGTACAATTATTTCGTGATAATCGGACCTGAGAATGACCCTGCCGGGATAAAAAATGCCAGCAATGCTACAGATGCCTTCCACAAAATCGCAGCAAAACAGGCTCCCTTTATTTCCCGTGGCGATGAGTCAGGCACTCACGTAATGGAAAAATCGATCTGGAAAGCCGCCAATATCACACCTGCCGGAACATGGTACCAATCAGTAGGTAAAGGCATGGGAGATACGATCACAACCGCTGACATCAAGAATGGTTATACACTCTCAGACAGGGGAACATATCTTGCAATGAAGGATAAAATAAAATTGAGGATTCTTTTCGAATCTGACCAGAAATACCTTTTCAATCCATACCATGTCATGGCTGTGAACCCTGCCAAATTCCCGAACGTGAAATACGACCTTGCGTTGAAATATATTAACTATGCGACATCTCCGGAGGGACAGGATATTATCAGAAAATATGGTAAGGACAAATTCGGAGAAGCGCTTTTCGTGCCTGAGGAAGATGCCGGGAACGTAACAAGTCCTTGAACTGAGGTGACAGATTTGAACCAGACCGGACCCGATGTTTGTATTCATTCAGATTATGGCAATCCCTACAAAGTAGATGCATTAAGGGAAATCCCAATAGATAATGTCTTAAAAAAAATCACTGACCCCTATCTTCTTTTCCAGATAGGGCGAGTGAGTTCATTCCACGGATACTTAAGCACCGGAGCATTCATCGGCATCCGGATGCTCAACATTGCAAAAAGGGCGCTGGATGCTGATCCTGGAGAGCAGCTCTATGTCACATGTGAAACGTACAACTGCCTTCCTGACACATTCCAGATCCTTGCAGGATGCACTATCGGGAACAAGAAATTGAAGATCAAGGACCATGGAAAGATGGCTGTTGTGGTTAACAAGAAAGCAGAGATTGGTCAGAAACTTATCGGAAGTGTCAGGATAATGCTTGATCCTGTAAAAACTGCGCAATATCCCAGGCTTCATGAGTGGTACATGAAAACAAGCAAAGTTCCTCATGAGGAAGCGATATCCATCCTGATAGATGCAAAGGAAAGCGTCTATACATATCATATTATGGATATTGAATTGCAGGAAAAACCAAACACATAGCACTGTGCATTAATTGCGGTGAGAGTTTTGTTAAGAAAAACGATGATGCCCTGTGCCTTTCGTGTATGGAATAGAGTGGAGTATTAAAGGAGTAACATATGAAAGAGGTTGTATTTCAAACGAAAGAAGATATCGTGATTGGCTCTGTGGGGGGCGGTGTCACGGGGTCTCATCAATAAGGACTTCCTTTCGAAAGGAGGCGGGGGATGCACACTATGCAGCATGTGTTCGAAGGTATGCCCGACTGGCGCACTTGAAGTGAGAAAAGCTGGCAAAGCCGAGATGGATGACTCTTATCTGTATGGCGCATTGAAACCCACGCTTGTCAATGAAAAATGTGTGAAATGCGGGATGTGCGAAGAAGTATGCCCGCAGGAGTGCATAGAAGTTCAAAAGCGCAAACTTTCGCAGGATGCAAGCCTATTCATGGATGGCAAAACCATAATCGATCTGAAAAGCTGCGTACACTGCGGATGGTGTGCCCAAATATGCCCTGTTGAAGCCATAACAATGGAGAAACCCTTTTCAGGAGAATTCTCACGGGATGAGAATGTGTGCCAGGCGTGCCGCACATGTGTGGATACCTGTCCCTGCAATGCCCTGTTCAACAAAGAGTGGAAAGCTGGCGAGAAGGTTGAGAAAGTGACACACAGGAAAGATGCCTGCATATACTGCGGCGCATGTTCTGTAGCCTGTCCGGTAGGAGCAATAACAGTAAAGAAGACTGCAATACTACCTGACATGAAGAAAAAGCAGATATTTGAGAAAAAGCTGACTGCACAACCCACTCCAAGACCATTGCTGACTTCAACACTTATCACTGATGAGGAGGCATGCCTTGGCTGCGGAAATTGCATTATCGCCTGTCCTGTTAACTCCTTGTCGGATACATATCTTGCAGCCGGACATCTCAATGAACTCGATACGAAACCCCTGCTTGAGGTTGAGAACGGGAAAGTGAAAGTTGTTGATCAGGAGGTATGCGGTTCGTGTGCCACATGCAGCCTGATCTGTCCGGCTGATGCGATACGGCTTGAGAAAAAGGAGGTGGCATAATGGGTACAATTGTAATTAGAAATGGGTATGTCTTTGATCCATTGAATGAAATAGACGGGGAAATAAAGGATGTTTTTATAAAAAATGGAAAGATCGTAGAAGAAATAAAAGGCAATAGTTTGCGGGATGCAAAGATAATTGATGCGAAAGGTAAAACCGTGATGCTTGGAGGTGTTGACTCGCATTCCCATGTAGCAGGTGCCAAGTTAACGGGGGAAGAATGATGTGTCCTGAGGACCGCTATAAATGGGTTACAAAGAAAACTGCCCTCACCCACAGCGGGAGCGGGAATACCGTGCCTTCGGTGTATGTTCAGGGCTATGATCATGCAAAAATGGATATACCACTGTTTTTGAGGCTGCAATACCTCCGATGGAAGCGCGGCATACCCATGAAGAGATGCGCACGACCCCGATACTTGATATGGACGGGTATCTTGTGCTGGGCAATAATTGGTTCATAATGCGCTACCTGAAAGAAGGGAATATCGAGAAAGCTGCGGCATACGTCGCCTGGATGATGAGAACCCACAAAGCCTATGGCATAAAATGCGTCAATCCTGCCGGAGTTGAGAACTGGGGCTGGGGAGTGGATGTTGTGGAAGAAGAAAGCATTAAGATCATGCTGGACGGGCGCCACCTCGTCACCCTTCTTGCCCTTCCGGGAGAACTTCGCGAACTTGCTGCCGGATTTCTTGTATGTGAGGGCGTTCTTAAGAGAATCGGGGACATTCGTTCAATAAATGTACAGGAAGATACCGTTTTTTGCGAAAGCACAATTGATGCCGGCGAGCTTGAAATGTGGAAGGAAGTCAGAAGCTCAGGCTGCATAGGCATAAAGTCCTCATGGGAGGGGATTGAATCCATATCTTCAAGCGTTTGGATGAAAAAAGAAGTGCTGCTGAATGCTATCGAACTGATAAAAGAGAAGGGGAAGATATGGAGGCGGACTGGCGGCACCCATTCCTCGCTTATTTGCACAAGTGAAGGGGAGATAGTGTCGTTTTCTGAGGATGTCAGCAGGGCGTGTTCCGTTGACAAAGCTGCCGGAGCAGCGCTACTTTCAGGTAGAAACCTTTCAAATTGCGCCCTTGTAACCACTGGAAGGCTTTCAGGCGGGATGGTGGCAAAGGCGGCGCATGCCGGGATTCCTGTTGTGGTGAGCAAGGCTGCGCCTTTAAGCACCGGGGTTCGGCTTTCAAAAATGGTCGGGATGACTCTTGTGGCATTTGTGAGGAAACCGAATTTATATATATATTCAGGTGAGGAAAGGATTGTATAAAGTCTTCTTTTTGATCATAAGGTAATAATCATGCTTTGTGGTATATCCCTCATTTGCCAACCGCTCAATCCAAAGCGGGAGATGGCGTGGGTTAATTTGGTTATTCATACATTTCATCTCTGGTTCATGGATAATGACTGATTAATGAACACACCTCATAACCTGAACGAATTTTTAAACGGTATTTTTGCATTAACGCCTGAAGAAATTAAAATATATGAAGAAGCATTTATCCATAGCAGCAATAACAACCCGCACAATAATCAGAGGCTTGCATTTCTCGGAGATTCGGTATTAAGACTGATAATAAGAGAACATTTTTTCAAGAATAATCAAGGTTCGGAGAAAGGAGAACTCACCAAAATATGTGGCGAAGAGAAAGAATCAAATAAGAACTTTGCAAATATCGCAATAAACCTTGGTTTATCAAAATATATGGATATTAGTAATCTTCCTTGTTCTGAAACTCATGAAAAATTAAATGCGGAAGTCCTTGAAGCATTTTTCGGGGCAATATTTCTTAATAGAGGCTTTGAGGAGACAAAAAAAATTGCAGAGAAAATTATACTGACAAACTTGCAAACTATTGATTGAGAACGATAATTTATGAATTGTATTGGCGTGGATGGATGCAAAGCTGGATGTAAGGTTGGATGACTATGGTAAAGGGGAAACTGGTATCTTTAAAGATATCTTATCATTGAGTCAACAACTCCCGTCTGAAGACAGGAGCATGATGCTATGAACATTATTCCCGTCCAACGAGGGTTTGTCCTTCCAGTTTTCGTTAAGGAGTTGGTTCTCCATGAGACGCCTTACCAATTATC
>JBAQLI010000190.1:0-4941 GCA_049301735.1 Candidatus Methanoperedens sp. | reverse complement strand
ATCCTGATCGGGATGTGCAGTTTCAGCATATTAACACGCAATGCGAACTGTTTGAGAAGGCGGGCAATCCCATCATCTCGGTAGACTGTAAAAAGAAAGAACAGATTGGAAATTTTAAGAACAATGGAAAGGAGTGGACAAGGAAAGGCAAAGAGAACGAGATACAGGTAAGCGCCTATGATTTCCGCTCTCTTGCAGAGGGATTAGCAATACCATATGGGATATATGACAAATTAAAAAAGCAAGGGTTTGTGAATGTTGGGATAGATCATGATACAGCGGCATTTGCGGTGGAAAGTATCAGGCGATGGTGGAAGGAGTATGGAAACATCCAGTATCCGCATGCGACAGGGATACTCATTACCGCAGATGGTGGCGGATCAAATGGGGTGAGAAACAGACTGTTTAAACGAGAACTCCAGCGCCTGGTTAATGAAATCTGCATACCAATAACGCTTGCTCATTATCCTCCAGCAACCAGTAAATGGAATGTCATTGAGCATCAGTTGTTTTCGTTTATCTCTATTAACTGGCGAGCAAAACCATTAACCTCACTAGTGTTATGTATCTGAAGTATGGTTTATTATTTTTGGCTTCGCTTTGACGAGAATCTCATCAGATGTTTTCGTCCAAACAAAAGGCTTTGGACGTCGGTTCCATACATCCAGATATGCTTTGATTCCACCAACGAGTGAGGCCACAGAATCAAATGAACTTCGTTTAAGTGCTTTTCTTGTCAGGATTCCAAACCATATCTCAATCATATTCATCCATGAAGCTGATGTGGGAGTAAAATGACGATGAAATCTTGGATGAAGAGAGAACCATTTCTCGACATTTTCATGTTTATGTGTTCCATAATTATCCATTATGAGATGAATTTCACCTGTAGGAATTTCCTTATTGAGCTTATTTAAAAACTTTCGGAACTCTATATTTCGATGCTTCGGATAGCATTCGCCTATTGCTTCCCCTGTGGCAATTTTTAGAGCTCCAAATAGTGTAATGGTTCCATGGCGTTTATAATCATGCGTTTGTCTTTCTATTGAACCTGGTTTCATTGCCAATGACGGACGTGTCCTTTCTAATGCCTGGATTTGACTTTTTTCATCTACAGAGATTATCAGGGCATTTTCAGGTGGATTTAGATACAATCCAACAACATCAACGATTTTCTGTTCAAGAAGAGGATCTTTGCTATATTTGAAAGTCTTGATTCTATGGGGTTTAAGATCAACATTTTCCCATATGCGATGCACACTTGAGTGACTTATACCAGTCTCTTTTCCCATATCCCTTGTACTCCAATGAGTCATTCCTTCTGGTTTTATTAAGGTTTTATGGATCACCTCTGCGACTTTCTCTGGACTTCTTACTGTACGTGGTCTTCCAGATTTTGTTTTATCGTTTAGGCCATCTAAACGGTTGATGAAAAATTTATTTCGCCATAGGGAAATCATCTTTTGAGATATTGAGAGCTTTTCACCTATCGCTTTATTTGTCAATCCCTTTGCTGCTTCGAGAATTATTTTTGCACGTTTTACTAATTTATGTGATGCATTGTGGCTTCTCACTATCTTATTCAGTTTTTCCTGTTCTTCTTGGGTTAAGGAGATTGGTGATGCAATTCTCATGCATATAAATATGCATATACGAGTATATTAATCTACCTTATTTAAGATACAAGACACTAGCGGTTATTCTAGAACTCATATCTCACTCAACCACAGCATCAGGGCTTACGGTTTTAGCTATGGCAGATAGCAGTCACTACGAAACAGGAATAAAAGTTACAGACGAAGAAATGGAAAACCTCAATATTATCCGAAATGAATTTCACGGCGAGTGGAATTACACAATAAACCCACAAAGTGCTCCTCTATAGATAGTTAAGTTATTTACGAATGTCCCCTAAGGGTAGTATTGGCATTTTCCCTTTATTACATTGCCCAACTCACTCCGCCAAGCTGCGTTCTCTCAGGCACGGCTTCGCCTTGCGGTAATTGTCGCTGCTGTCCTGGCGACAGTCATGCGCCGGGTGCTCAGACAGTCGCCGGTATCGGTGGCATGTTTCTTTCAGGCTGCACGTTGTTTCTGTATATATGGGAGCATGCTGGATCAGCTTGGGGAGATTTACTCGCCATGGTCTTAATTGGCAGCCGTTGATGGTGCGGGAAAGACGGGAATGTGATACAACTGGTGATGGGATGGAAGGGATTGGTTTTATGGCGGCTGTGAAAAAGTTGTTGAATTACATGATTTATGAATGTAAAGTATATAAGTAACCTCAATTAACTATATAGTTAATATATATAAACACATAAAGTTACCTTCACAATCATGCGCGGAAAAGTAAGAGATAGAATACTAAGAGTTCTCACAAATAATCCCACCGGTGATATGAGCAAATACGAGATCGCCAGGCAGGCTGGCGCTACATACCCCTGGGTGCGTGAGTTTCTCTTAAAACTCGAAGGGCTCGGAGTGATAAAAGGTACAGAAGTCTTAAGTTACTCTGCCCTATTGCGTTTCTGGCAGGCATTTTATATCCAACCTAAATATAGGGAGTATATGGTCAAAAAGCCTTTGGAGCTTCTTAAAAATAGTAAATTACCCTATGCATTGACCACATACCAGGCGGAAAATCTCATCCAGAATTATTTGTTTCCAAGCAGGATAGATGTTTATATAAAAGAAGACGACTGGAAACAGTGGCATGATATTATCTCAAAAAAAGGACTGGTAGGCAAGGGAAATATGAGGTTATTACTTGCGGATGAACATGTTTTTTATAAGGCCTTTGAAAAGAATGGGTTGAAAATAGTTTCTACACCACAGTTGATCATTGACCTGATGATTGAGGGGGGCGTATGTGTTGAGGCTGCAGAACTGCTTATTAAGAAGGTTATGAAAGATGTATGAACCGTATGAAATAGATATTTCTTATAAATACCTTAAAACAGTTGTTGGCAGACTTGAAGAACCAATTTGTTTGATAGGGGGATGGGCAGTTTTCCATAATGTAAATAAGAATTTTAAGAAAGCAACAGGCAGAGATTACATAGGGTCAAGGGACATTGACCTTGGATTTCATTTTGAGAAGGATTGGAGCGAGAAAGATCTGCATGAGTCCACATTTGCTAAATCTCTTCAAATTATTGAGACAGATCTTGGCTTCATGCCAGTAGGATTCAGATACTTAAAGGAGTTTCACATAGAAACCGAACAAGAACTGAACAAAGAGGAAGCGAAAACAACGCCACAGCATTTCGTATTTCCTTTATATATAGACCCGGTTGTTGACATCATTCATCCTAAATTTTATGATGTTTTTCATTTTAACCCGGTCGATGAACCACTGATTGAAATGGTTTTCAGAAATAAAGCCAATAGGACGACAGAAAAATCATTCGGAAGAAATCTCTGGGTTCCAAAACCCCATGTTTTGTTAGCCACAAAATTAAACTCGGTAATCGGTCGGGATAAAGAACACAAAAGATTGAAAGACATTGCTGATATTTTCGCTTTGCTATGGTTTACCGATGTTGAAATTCTGGATATTAAATCAAACCTGCTTGAGTTCTATGATGGGGGGAAGATCAAAAAGATCATTGGCTCTATTTCAAAACAAGAGATCAAAAATGTCGCATCTATTATTGGTTTTAGCGGGGAAGAAGTTGAAAGAATTTTATTGGAAATCACAAGATAAACAAGAAACTAACAAGATCAAACAGCTTTCTTTCATTGTGATCTTCCTGATTTGTATCCATCAATAAAAGGCAGCAGAAGCCAGAAATGCATCTTCAGGTTTTCCGAAGAACTCACCGTCAGGATAAGTAGCCAGCTCATACTTTTCATTGCTATAGTTAAAGCATCAATGTGTATCTTCATGCCATTCGGAAAAATTTTCCATCACAAATTTATCCATCTCTATAGGATTCCTGGGATCAGTATTCCCCTTTCTCCACTCCTCAATGACCTGTTTGAATTTTTTATGATTGTCATATTGCCCCCAATCAAATAAATCGTTCATGCGTTCATTTTCAAACTTATAAATCCCTTTCAATATCCCCATGCATTGAATTGTTGCTGAATCATCCCTTGAATTATTTTGATACTCCCTGAGAACATCAAGATAAGACTCTATAACGTCGTCATACATTCTGGATGCCTGTTCTTCTGGATCAACATCTTTCTGTTGTATTTCTTCCACTTCCTCCCAGTCGCTCTCAACGTCAAGGCTATCCAGATCATCGAAAACAGATTCTGCAATTTCATCCAGAACTTGCGTGATAACTGATTTTTCATAGGAAGAAAATATGTCTTTAGTCATGGTTTCTTTGTTTGTTATTATCTATTCATTAGAACATTTCACTGAATTTCTTTTCTTTCATATAAACGCTATTTTCTGGCTTGTGTCCACATTTTTCATCGATCATATCTGCTGAAAGTTCTTCTATTATCCCTTCAAGCAGCATGCAAAAGCCTGGAACCGTTCTGCCTATTTGAGTCACCCCTTTGAAAATCCGTTAATCTGGTCTGGCCAAACGGGATATTCAATCCACATCAACGTTGTTTAAGATTAAATCTTGGTTTTAATATACGAGATGAAAACTGAAGATAAAAACTAATTTTAACTTTTATATATTACATGTGCAATAATTTAAATACATAGCCGCAGTATCGAGTTTTTGTGAAAAAACTAATGTATAAAAAAAGAATTGCAACTATGAATTATCAGAAGGTATTGTATTCAATAATATTGGTATTTTTAGTTGCTTCCGTAGCCGGAGCGGAATCCGGTAAAGTCGTCGTAAACGACACCCAGGAAAAAAATTATACTCATGTTTACACATTTGGGAACGGGAACGATTGGGCTACCGAATATAACGTATTATTCGATAAACTATATTTTGATACTTCATCCTGGGATCATCTGGC
>JBAQLI010000189.1:0-5968 GCA_049301735.1 Candidatus Methanoperedens sp. | reverse complement strand
ATGAAAAAATGGAAAAATTGAAATTAAAATCGAATTCTGTACATCCTAAATGGAATTATTCACTTCTGCCTTCAGATTCAAACAAGCAGGTGAATTAATTTGGATATGTTATTTCTGCGTAATCCCTTAGCGGATTGTCTGGATTAGACTTGCAGAGTTCTCTACATTGTCTTATGGGCTTCACACCTTCTCATTACTGAAAACGCATGCCATAATAAGGTCACTCCGAATGGAGGGAGGGGCATTTCTGCAATTTGTGATGCAACTTCTTGTCGCGATGTAACTGTTACAATAGTTCACTGCAAGCGTGAAAAAACAGTTAAGTTTAAATGGTGAACCTATGAATTGGTAACCACCGCGGTTACCTCAGATAGGGGGACTGATCCATAGCTGCAATACTGGAGCAGGAGCATGCAGTGTCTGTCCGGCAGTGCAATGACGAGGGTGCTAAAGATTTTGACCTGCCTGCTGGCTCGCATCGTTGTATGATTCTTTGACAAATAGGAAACTTCGCCGCCTGAGTCGAAAACATCCCTTATAAAATCGGAAAGTACACCAAATATTTAAATAGAGAGAAAGTAAGTTTAATTTGGGGTGACTTAATGGTTGAATACCTTCGTGCATTAAAATATCCTGTAATCACTACGATAGTGGTTGCTATTGTATTTGTTGCTGTAAGTTATGTGACAGGAGTCCTCAATATGCTTACAGCAGCAGTCTTAGCACCCGTTGCATTAGCTATTGGCGTCTGGGCAGGTTATAAAATTGTTGAGTTCAAAGGAAACTATGCCGATGTTATCGGAGC
Source organism: Candidatus Methanoperedens sp. (assembly GCA_049301735.1). Taxonomy (GTDB): domain Archaea; phylum Halobacteriota; class Methanosarcinia; order Methanosarcinales; family Methanoperedenaceae; genus Methanoperedens. The sequence goes on along the minus strand of JBAQLI010000189.1, from coordinate 5,163 downwards.
TGGAGTAATTGTGGGCATTGTTGGGGCAGTTGCGATTTTGACTGGATTTGGCGTTGTTCGAGGCTTAGGCGTTAATGCTATGCTGGCTGTTTCTGTTTTCGACCTGGGCTTTAAAATTGCAGGTGCCCTTGTTGGTGGTGGTGGGTTTGCATTAACTAAATGATTTATTTAATAAAACAAAGAATATATATTAGGGAGGTTTAGAGAATGTTAGGAGAAATAATAGGTGAAACGCGGGGTAAGGTAACAGGGAACAGGGTGCTACCCTCTGAGGGGCATGCTCCAAAGGTTGAAACCTCATTCCAGGGAAGTGGAAAGATTTTTGGCGTAGAAGTCACAGATATGGGAACATACCGGTCGGCAGCCAGGGCAGTTGGCGGTCTATTTGGAGAGGGGCAGGGGGTCACTATGACTAAGGACGGTGAAGTGGCAGCCTGGACAGGACAGGGAGTCGGAAGGTTCACTGGAAGTGGCTCTGCCGTTAGCTTTCGTGGTGCGGTATACTACCAGACGACCTCTGCTAAACTGGCGCGCCTCAACAATATTGCAGTCGTATTCGAGTATGAAACGGACGAGAACGGAAATACGCATGGGAAATTCTGGGAATGGAAATAGCATTCCCTTCTTTCTTATTTTTCAAGCTTTTATATACCTACCAGCGAGGGCGCAGACGATCCTTAACCAGCCCGCTAACCCGCATCATCTGGCTCGCATCGCCGTATGATTTTGGCTCTGACGGATTTCAACCTGCCCGAGACTGCGCTGTTAATCATTCCTGTTCTTCTCTTCGTCCATGTACTTGTGGCCGACATATATTACGTGTGTGGCCTGCGAACTTTATCGCAGCCATGCAGGTTTGGGAGTATTATCGCTGTGCTTTAGAGGAAAAAGTTCTGACCAGACCCAGCAGTACAAAATAGTGCGTTTCCAATCTGCACTTTCGCTTCTTAATAGCAGTCTATGTCACCACTCCTTAAAATACTTCATGTATGACGCCGGCGCTATGAATTGATTTGTCCATTGCGCGCACCATCGCAGTGTGTTGTTTGCTGAAGAGCTCTGACCTACCTCAAGACAGGAACGGCGATGGATGGGTATATTGGAAACTCGCTAAATTTTTCTTTTTTATTTACTAATTGAATCGACTGAATAGAATATAGGTATTGCTTGGTGAACACCCTTGTACAATTTTGGGGATTTTGGGGAAAAAGTTTAAATATTAACAAACCGCAAAGTTAATGGGAGGTAAAAAGTATGAATAAGATGGTATCTATCGTTATCTTAACAACATTATTCATTGCTATCAGCGCTCAACAGGCGTTAGCCGACAAACCTGCAAATCCTCAATGCTGGGGCGTAGTCGTGTCGCAACGGGCTGTGGCGCTTGGCGATATTGGTGAGCATTCATCAAGTATAGACGAACCACGACTGGGCCTGGGCAACTTCGCTCGTCTGCTCTTCGATCTTGGACTTTCAGATGGTCCGCACATCAGCGATGCAGCCACGATAGCAGCAGAACTTGATGGCATTCCTGAAACCCAGTGTCCATAGCTGTGCATAGAGAGGCATCACGTCGACATCTCAAGAGTGTAGACGGCAAAGAACGTGTAAGCAAGATTGCTTATACCTCTATTTATTATATAATTAATATTTAACATATAGAAAATAACAAAGAGCGGCGCGCCCTCCATCGCCTTATGCCGTTCCTTGAAGCCTGAGTTCCCCTTCGGTTAAGCACATAATACTTTAAATATTTCTTTTTGCCTCTTCGTTTGTTCAGTCACAATCTGCGTGCCATCCGGCAATATCATTACTCTATTCTTCTTAAGTTCTGTGACCAACGCTTCGACTGAATACTTACTCGATAAACCTGCTTCCCTCATCAATTTCATCAATCGCATCCTCAAAATCAATGACAGGAAGCAGATAAACAAATATCCTCTCATAGTACTGTCTTTTCTTACATTTGCTGGCATCACATCAAGTTCATTTTTCATGATGTCAAATCCTTTTTCAACAACATCCTTGCTCCTGTAAAGCGACAGGCATTCTTCCCATTCAAGCTTTCCCTGATAAAGAAGAATAAATCTCTCCATCCTGTTTACCCTCTGTGAAACAGCATTTTTTTTCAGTTCCACTTCGAATCGATTATTATTGACTTTCCAATCAATATATTGAGCATTTTTCTTTTGCTATTTCTTTGAAAACATCGAGAGGATTCATCCATGATCTGATCTCGATTTTTTTAAGAGTTTCAACTGTGTCGTATAATCTCCTGTAAAATGATTGTCGCTCCTGATGCTCACGTTTTTGATCATAATATGCATAGCCTCCTACGGCAAATTCTCCTATATTGATAGTAACTGAACTGACAAACAATGGCTCATCGCGATAAATCTTAAGATTGTTGGGATTAGAAATAGATGAATGGATGATAGATATTGCTTCTTTAACAGTTTTCATTGTTGTTGAGGGCGGTATTATGAATGAAAGTCCAGTGTTGACCATTTCTTCCAGATTTGGTGTTGAAAAAAATCCCCTATTCATTATCAAAGTATAATCTTGAATTCCGTACGCCTGGATTTTCTTAATTGTATTTTTAAAGTCGACACATCTACAATGCTTCCTGGATACAGTTCATACATTATTGGTATTTCTCGTTCCTTATCGACTATGAGTGACAGATTTATCTGGGGAAGATCAAGGCCATCTCTGTTATAACCCCCTCCAGAAAATTGATCATTTTTGAATAAGATGATATCGAAGTGATATCATAAACAAGAGTCCTGGAAGTGGATATTTTCTGGATAAGTTTATATGAGAGAAATTAAGGCAATTTCACATGAAAAAATCATAATAAAGGACGATGTCGAAGAAATATATGAGAAAAGAATATCACCATATGGAAATGGAGCTAAAATCGACGCTCAGAAAAAATATATTGGGAAAAGAGTTTACGTGATTGTATTAAAGAACTGAGTTTGGTCATATTATGGGTTTATCTAATAATTTTGTCCCACAGCCGCCTGAAACAATAGATTTATTAATCATAATAATTATAATCATACTAGGTTATGGTAAAACAATTGAAAAATTCGCTGTTGCTATTGCACTTTCTATGTATAATCCTGATAATACCGTTTCTGTCGAAAGGATACCTGGATTATCCATAAGTTGGGGGGATAATAATTAAAATAGGATTAAAATTAATGCTGGGATTTTTGTTATTCACGCTACTTTTGACTTTGCTTTTTTATTCGATAGGACTGAGTAACCAGAATAAAAATTTTGAGATACTGTCATATTATAGAATGGAGCATATCAAAAATAACTTTCATTATCTTGAAGAGCGCGATACACAGATTTTGTCTTCTACTTTGGAAGTAATTATTCAGGATCAAAGTTTTAAGAATTTATACCTGGAAAAAGATAGAGAAAAACTATACAATTATGGTCAGCCATTATTCCAGAATCTTAAAAATAAATATGGCATTACGCATTTTTATTTTATTCTGCCCGACGGCCACGATTTTGTCAGGCTACATAATAAAGAGATTTATGGAGACCTGATAGATCGGATTACTTTTCAGAAAGCAAAAGACACAAAGAAAATTGCATCAGGGATTGAACTTGGAAAAACCGCTTTCGCTTTAAGAGCAGTTATCCCTTATTACAATAATGGGGAGTTGATAGGATATGTGGAATTGGGAGAAGATATGGACCACATTTTTAAAATCTTAAAAAACCAAACGAATGATGATTTTGCAATTATTGTCGATAAGGAATATTTAAATAGGGAAGATTGGAAATCTGTAAGGCAAACTGCGGGATTGAGCGATAATTGGAATGACCTGGAAAAACATCTTGTTATCAGCAGCACAAATACAAATAATGATGAAATAACAGCAAAATGTTTTGTAGAAGATAATTTGGAACGAGTAGAAAAAGGAGAACTTCTTCTTCAGCAACTCCAGAGCAAAAATCAAACTTTTGTATGCGGCGGTTTCAGTGTGACAGATGCCAGAGGGCGACATATAGGATCGATATTATCTTTAATAGATATTACAGACCAGATGGCTATTGCACAACGAGCCAGTTATACATTGTTTAGTGTTGCGATAATTTTGTTTATTTCAACATTAACCACAGGTATCCTCATCTCCCGTTCTATCTCAAAACCAATAACAGAATTAAGAAATGCAGCAAATAGTATAGGCGAAGGCAACTTTGAAACAAAAATAGAGATTAAATCAAAAGACGAAATAGGAGAACTTGCTGCTTCTTTCAAAAGAATGACTGGAGAACTTCAGAAAACAACTGTTTCAAAGGAGTATGTGGACAATATTATTAGAAGTATCTTTGGCACTCTTGTTGTAGCTGCGCCCGATGGAACTATACAGATAGTAAATAAGACTGCATGTGATCTGCTGGGATATAAAGCAGAGGAGTTGGTCGGACAATCAGTTAATGTAATCTTCGGCGATGGAATGTTACAGTTTAAAAAACCTTGGCTTGATGAGCTAAATGAAAACGGTTCTCTCAGCAATATAGAAACAACTTATCTGGCAAAAGATGGCAGAAAAATACCTGTGCTCTTCTCCGGTTCAATAATGCGTTATAATAATGGCAGCGTCCAGGGGATAGTATGTGTGGCACTGGATATCACGAAGCGCAAGCAGACAGAAGAAGCATTGAACAAAAGCCGCAACCTGCTGGATACTATAAAAAGTGTCCAGGATAACTTTATTGTGGATTCAGATATAAAAGTTACATTTAATGATATTTTAAGTAATGTTCTTTCATTGACTCAAAGTGAATATGGTTTCATCGGTGAGATCCTCTATACTGCAAAAGGTGATCCATTTTTAAAAATCCATGTTTTCACAAACATTGCATGGAATAAAGAGATTCAAGAGTTCTATGAAAAGAATGCTCCAAAAGGATTTGAGTTCTATGATCTTAACACGTTATTCGGTTCGGTAATTACAGGCGGAAAACCGGTAATTGCCAATGACCCCTCAACAGATGCCAGGCGAGGAGGTCTCCCTGAAGGACATCCACAGCTTTATAAATTCTTAGGTATACCGTTTTATCATGGAGGGAAACTTAATGGCATGATTAGTGTCGCTAATCGCCCGGAGGGTTACAATGAAGATATTATCG
>JBAQLI010000188.1:0-9933 GCA_049301735.1 Candidatus Methanoperedens sp. | reverse complement strand
AGAAATCCCTATCGTGCTTGATTTTGAAGGTTAGTATCATACCAATCTCGACAATGTTTATATTGTTTTAATACTGTATATTCTTTGCCTGTCCCTAAAAATCCAGTCTCGACAACTGTTTTTCGGGGATAGGTATTTCGATTGCAAGGGGTACGATTCATCCCGCCCTTAAGGGTTGAGGCTTTCTTTACCCCCTGACACCCATAGCTGTAAAGCAATCGAAATAAAGAAATATAAAGGACAGATAGGAGAAATAATTCATGGATATGGAATTCAAAAATAACTTCATTCAACTCTGGAAAAAATATTTCGATAACGCAGAACTTCCCATGGCATTTTATTATACCGATGAAGAGAGTCATGCCCAGCCCGCTAAACCCGGTACTGTCCCAAGATGCGTTATTGGTGCATTGCAGAATGTGAGAAAGGGTGAATCTTATTGTTTCGATATCGGATCCATTGGATGCTTTGGGGGAAAAAGATATCTTGGTTTTGCTGAAATGATAAGACCAAACTTCGAATATTTCCTCTCATGCGGCATTCCAGGGCAAATGGAAGGTGAACGGTACAAGAAATCCCCCGAACTTGTAAAGGAACTGATAAAAAAGCAGCCTGTTTTCAAGGCGCCTGCAAAGTATATTGTTTTTAAAAGATGGGATATGCTTGAAGAATCGGATAATCCGGATGTGGTGATCTTTTTTGCCAGACCTGATGTCATATCAGGACTTTTCACTTTATGCGGATTTGATGAATCCGAGCCCAATGGGGTTATTGCACCTTTTGGCGCAGGATGCGCTTCTATTGTCCAGAACCCTTATCTTGAAAAGGATTCAGACAGCCCGAAAGGAATTATCGGGATGTTCGATGTTTCAGCACGTCCCTATGTTTCCGCTGATGAACTGACATTTGCGGCTCCCATGAATAAATTCGAGAGAATGGTCGGGAATATGGAGGAAAGTTTCCTGATAACGGAGTCATGGAAAAATGTACAGAAGAGGATTGGTTCTGCCGGGAAAAAATATTATACATGAGAATTGCAGCTCAATTATAGTTAAGAACCTAATTTTCAATACTAATTTCATGAACACTTTGCGTTCCTGGCGCGCTTTGCGGTGTTTGATTTTACTCACTTCAGAGTCGGCTATGAACCCTTGGTTCATAAATGAACATGAAAAAAACAACTAACTGAACGAACTGATACGAACTCACGCGGCCAGAGTTCGTACGTGTTCGTCTTAGTTCGTTGTTAATTTATTTCATACCAAGGACGCAAAGATAAGTTCAAAACGTTTAGTTTTTAACTATAGTTAAAACCATGATCTAACTGAGTTGATCTACTGCTATGAACGGATACTCAATTGGCGGATAACCCTGGGTTAACAACCTTAAAGTTACATTAGTACTATTAATGAAATGACTTTTCTCATTCGAAAATTCAACACGCGCACCGAGTTTTTCAAGAACGAATGATTTCTCCTCAAGGATCTGGTCGCCACTGATAATCTGTGCTTTTATTGAGAGTGGATCATTTTGTTGATTTAAGATGTCAACCTTAAACGAGTTAAGCTCGTATTTTATTTCGTTCCCGGAACTCCAATTACTCAATGTTTCCATTCGTGCTGTTACATACAGGGCAGTGAATAGCGTTTCTTCAGGTGATGTAATCGATGGCGCAGGTGTTGGGCTTCCCTGAGGTATTACGATAATAGTGCCATTTAGATTCCTATTTTCAAGAGAGAATGTATAAGTTCCGGGTTTGTTAAATATATATCCGTACCGCTGGTAATATGCTAATGATTTAGCATCAAAAAGTCCATCGTTACTCATAAGCGTAACAGTAACTGTATCAAAATTATCCCAGACAACTTCGTCGCCTGCTCTGACCGTCTGGATATCCGGGATGAATCCTCTTCTGCTATCTAATTTTATCTGCGTTCCATTGCCTGTGGGAGTAACATCCGGAACAATAACGGATGGTGTAGCTGTAACAGTTGCAGTTATCACAGGGTTTGCAGGTGTTGGAACTGCTGTAATATTTTTTTCTTCAACACATCCCGATAAGAGAACTGCCAGCCAGATGACCGTTATAAATATAATTGATTTTGATTGCACCATCTGACTCTAAAATATAATACTTTATATATAAAACTATTTGTTTTTCAGGGATATCATCATTTTTCCTTATCCTTACATGAAATCATTATTAATCATTAGTTATTATTAATCATATCAATTAATTATATATCAAAGGAACGATAAGAGTTAAATGTCGAAGAAGGAATAAAATATGAGGTTTGAAAATAGATTATCAAGAGATATAATGACACGGGATGTTGTAACAGTCCCGATGAATGCCCCCGTAAAGCATATTGCAGATTTGCTTAGCCGAAAAAGGATATCATCCGTTGTAGTAACAGACAATGTTGGTGAAGCTATGGGTGTCATATCGGATACGGATATACTGAACGTTATTGGAAAAGGCAACTGGGAGAAAATGACTGCTGAAAACATCATGACCCACAATCTGGAATTCGTAAAACCAACATCTACATTGACCGAAGCGGCAGGTATCATGGGAAAAAAGCATATTCACAGGTTACTTGTCTTTTCAGAGGGTGGAGTAGGAGCATCCCACAGGCCTATCGGGATAGTGAGCGCAAGTGATATAGTAAGAGAAGCTGCTAGAGAATGATCTAATTGCCATAATTAGAATAAAGGTTGAATTGGAAAATGGTCAGGTTGGAAGAGTGAGGGAAATTCATTTAATTCCAAAATAAAACTGTTTATTAAGTTGATTCCATGTGGAATCTTGAGAAGTGTTTGAAGGAAGAGTAACTATTTGGATGTGTTTCCATAACAAATCCCCTCATTCCTGCTTCCGTATAACTATCTCCCAATCCGTTTTATTTATCTGTTTCACACTCATTACCTTATGCCCGTCAGCTTCCATACCTCTTGGGACCTCTGTGACCGCCAGAGGATCATCCACGACCAGCTTAAGGACATCTCCCTTTGAAAGCTCATGCAGCGCCTGTTTTGCCAGGACAAAATTATATGGGCATATATTTCCTTTAAGATCGACCTCTTTATCAATTTTCAGGTCAGAAAGCATAGTCCCGTTAATATAAGCCCGGGTCCTTTCTTCCTTCGGGTTCTCAAACACATCGTTTGCAGTTCCATGTTCCACAAGCTCCCCGAGGTAAAGATGAATTACATAATCAGCAAGCCTCATTGCCTGGTGGATATTGTGAGTTACTATCACGATAGTATAATCCTTCTTGAGTTTCAAAAGCTGCTGCTCAATATGCTGCGACGAGACCGGGTCAAGGGCAGATGTAGGCTCATCGCAAAGAATAATTTCAGGCTCAACAGCAAGGCCACGCGCAAGGCACAACCTTTGCTGCTGGCCAATAGAAAGTTGAGAGGCTGGAGAATTCAATCTATCCTTCACTTCTTCCCATAGACCGGTAATTGTCAGGCACTTTTGCACGGTCTCATCAAGCACAGGCTTTTTCTTTACCCCATGAATTCTCGGGCCGAAAGCTACATTCTCATATATTGACATTGGAAGAGGTGTTGGTTTCTGGGCCAGCAAACCAAGTTTCTTCCTGATGTTAATGATATCTGTTTTTTTATCAAAGACATCCTCGTTATCGATAATGATCTTTCCTGAAAAAGTAACATTATCTGTCATATCTATGAGCCTGTTCATGCACTTTAGCATCGTTGATTTACCGCAACCTGAGGGGCCAATGATGGCAGTTATCTGTTTTTTTGGTATTTCCACAGAAATGTTCTTTAGTGCATGATTTCCGTTGTAAGTTACGTTAAGATTTTGAATGCTGATCTGGGTTTCTGTCATTTTGTCTACCTATTTTATTATGAACCTGGTATATCTTTTTGCAAGAAGTCTTGTAATTATGCTGATGGCAAGGACGATGATCAGAAGTATTACTGCTGATGCATATGCTTTCTGCTGCACCTGTGGTAAAGGTGTACTGAGCTGGGAAAATATTGCTATTGGCAAAGATGCAGTGGCATCGAATAGACTTCCTGGGATGCGGTCCGTATATCCTGCCGTGAAAAGTATCGATGCTGCATCCCCGATCCCTCTTCCGAAAGCCATCAGCACGCCTGTCAATAATCCTGGAAGGGCCTGTTTTCCCACAACTTTCAATGTGGTCTCAAACCTTGTGGCTCCAAGTGAATATGCTGTTTCCTTCAGGTCACCTGGCACCATTTTTAGAACCTCTTCCATTGCTCTTGTCATTATGGGGATTTCCAGAAGTGCAAGAACAATTATACCTCCAAGCAGGGATGCCCTGATATGAAAATATATCAACACAATATATCCGAATGCCCCGTAGACAATAGAGGGTGTGCCCCAGAGGATATCCAGTGAGAGCCTTGTCAGGCCCGATAGTCTTGTACCTCCGGAATATTCTTTCTGGAGATAGAAGGCGATTGCGATACTGAGGAAAAATGCCAGTATAGTACCACCAGCCGCAAGATAAAGCGAACCAACAATGGCATTCAGGATCCCTCCGCCTTTCCCCAGTAAATATCCTCCCTCACCGGTCTTTGTGATCATATCAAAACTCAACACTGGCAGCCCTCTCCACAGGATCACACCGACAACAAAAAGAAGACTTCCAGCCACAAATACAAGAGATAAGATCATCAATGCCTTAAAAATTGATTCTTCGATCCTTCTAAATTCCATTATATAATACCCCGTTCTATCCTCACAAGAATCATTCTTGCAATTACATTGCATATCAGGACTACGAGCAGAAGTATGAGGGCTGCAAGCAGGATGGCAGAATCGTAGAGATCAATTGACATCATTTCTCCATAGGTATTGGCAATCAGGGCAGGCAAAGGATAGGCTGGATCAAAAATTGATGATGGTATTTTTGCCACATTCCCCACGACCATCAGTACTGCCATTGTCTCCCCGAATGCCCGTGAAAAACCCAGAACGATAGCGGCGATGATCCCGGGTCTTGCTTTTCGAAGGACCACGTGTTTTATGGTCTGCCATTTTGTAGCTCCAAGAGACAGGGAAACTTCCCTTAGTTCCCCGGATACGCTTCTCATGACCTCGCCTGTAACCGATATGATGATGGGGAAAACCATAATAGAAAGCACGATCCCTCCTGCAAGGATGCTGTATCCCCCTATTGTTTCCGCGCCCATGGCAGGAGAAAGGGTATCATTAATGAAAGGTACGACTGCAAGGATGCCAAAGAGACCATACACCACAGAGGGTATGCCTGCGAGCAAGTCTATAAGCGGCATAACTATTTCCCTGAGACCATTACTTGCGTATTCTGAAAGGTATATGGAACTTAAGAGGCTGACGGGAATTGCTATTACAGTCGCAAGAACTGTTACCCATAATGTTCCCATGATAAATGGGTAGAACCCGAATTTTCCTGAAAATGGACTCCATTCTATTGAGAACAGGAGGTCAGATATGGGAACTGTTAACAATATCGGACTTGCCCTGAAAAAAAGACCAGCTACCATGAAGAATAACAACAAGCAGACAAATACGGCTGCAGCAAGCATTAGCCTGCTTGAAAGTACGTCTTTTAATCTTCTTGTGTTCATGGTGCTGTTAATCAACTTTCTTCAGACCTGCATCGATCTTTTCCCTGGATAATGCCACATATCCTGATTCTGGAATATACTTCTGTCCGTCAGTAAGGGTCCATTTAATGAAATCCTGCACAATACCTATGGGCTTGCCTCTTGTGACATAGTGAAGGTCTTTTGCAGGTGGTTCTGGATACTTGCCAGTACTGATCGCATTGGTGAGTTCGTCCAGCGTTCCATAGAAGCTCTCTTCAGGGTCTATCTTGCCATTCCCGTTCACATCAACAGGTATTATTTCAATACCATCTACAGGCTTCCTGGTATTTACATCGTATGCGAAATTTATGTTGTTATAACCGATCCCAAGTTTGTCCTTCCTCACTGCTTCGGCAATTCCGGGGTCACCGTTCACGCCCAAGCCTTTGAGTTTTTCCTGTTTGTACTTACCAAGGTAAAGTGCCCAGGCTTCGCCTGCACCGCAAGCATCCGACCGCGTGTACACGTTTAGCTTATCGGCTGCGCCTGTTCCTGTTGCCTGACCCCATGTTGATATGGATGCATTGATGAATATCTTTTCAAATATCTCTCTTTTTATTCCATTTGTTTTGAGTGTTGTAAGCACAGGATTGTTTTTATTGGCTGTGGGTACCACAGCATCTTTTGTCACAGCTACCCAGTATGCGCCTTTTTCCTCTTCGGCAGGTGTGATCGCTCTTGAGACCATGCCAATATCAACAAGACCTCCAAGAGCATCGGTCATGCCCTTGCCTGCGCCTCCGGAGCCTATGTCAAAGTTCACCTTTGGATGCAGTTTCTTGTATTCATCGCTCCATTTAACAACCATGGGATATAGTGCAAATGCCCCGGAAATACGGATTGTCCCTTCAGGTTCCTTTGTGCTTACTGCGGTCTGGACAGCTGTGGCGCCAGATGCTGGTGTTGTAGTGACAGCTGTAGTAGGCGTGGTCTGACCCTCAGTCCCTGGATTATCGACGCAGCCTGATAATAATGCGCCTGTTAAGATTGTAATTAAAATTATTATTATAAATTTTGTTTTCATTAATTCCACCTCGACATTAAATTACTGTCATCAGATCCGGCAACAGCAAAGACGATTCCTTCTTAAGTTCATTTATAATTCACCTGCTTATGATATAAGCAACTCAAGATTAGCAGGAATATATAAGAATGCAAAGAAACAGGCGATAATTGTTAATGTGATTACAAAAACAGAATGATTGCGGCAAAAAATGTTATGTTTTTATCGAAACGTTTATCTGACACATCAAATATACATACTAATAATACTTCAATTAAGGTGTATTATGAATACAGTAATGAATACAGTCCGGATGAATAATACAGTTAGGATGAATATTACTTTACCTCTGGAAATCGCAGAAATATTAAAAAATGTGAAAAACAAATCCAGCTTTATTGCTGAAGCGGTCAGGGAGCGATTTGAGAGAGAAGAAAAAGACAATCTTATAAAAGAACTGAGTGAGGGATATAAGGTTAGAAAAAAGGAGGACACAGAAATTTCTCTTGAATGGGATACAACATCAGGAGATGGAATTGATTAAAAGAGGCGATGTCTATTGGATCAGACTTGACCCGATAGAAGGTTCAGAGATCGGAAAAACAAGACCTGCTGTCGTGATCTCAAATAACATTAACAATGAATTTGCAGATACTGTTACTGTTCTTCCGGTTACTTCAAGTGTGGGGAAGGTGTATCCTTTTGAAGTCCTCCTGAAGAAAGGCATCGCAAATATGCCAGGTGATTCCAAAGTAAAGGCAAATCAAATAAGAACTGTGGATAAAAGAAGGCTCCGGGAGCCAATCGGGACAATACCTGAGGCGATCTTGAAAGAGATAGAGAAAGCTGTGAAGATACACCTTGAGTTAAAGTGAAATTTATGGGAGAATGCGATAAAAATCAGGCGGCTCGGACACACCCGGCGCGCCTGTGGGAACCATGCCCGTACGACCGGAAGTGATTTTCCCGAAGGATAAGAAGAAATATCTTCCTGATGCTGTTTTAAAACCAGGTAGAAATTGCTATAGTTATCCACTGATCTAAAAAAAATCTTGATCTTGTTAATTCAAGCCTGCATAATCCATTACCGCCTTCTGGGCATTCAGGAATTTTACGACCTGATCAAAATCGATATCATTCCCATGTTTTCTGTTTTGCGCTTTCATCTTGGAACTACAGTTCCTTTTGCTGCATATTTCTTCAATCATATTGATCGCCATAAAAAGAATATACTGGTGAATATTTATAATCACACAAAGAGGCAGATGTTGACGCGATCATTCCGGAGGCAGCAAAAAATAACTGGATTATTGGAAATGTTCCAATGCTAATAGTTATAGTTCTACAACCCTATTAAGACAAGTTCGAACTTGATACCCATGCAGGATTGACAAAAGCCAAGGAAATCTTTTGCATTGACAGACATTTCTTCATACAGGGATTTTGATATATAGAACACAATATGGACCTTTCCCTCATTAATTCTCTTCTTAATCTCACCATGCAGTTCTTCGAAAAGGGAAGCAAGGGTCTTGAAATTGATCCTTTTCAGGATACGGATGCGCCCGATCCCGGTCTCATCTATCCAGACCCTGTAATTAGTGGTTTTTCGAATAAACACATCTTCATTCATTACTGCTCAACATTGGCCTCAATTTCCCATTTGACTTCTTCAGCTAAATTACGCCTCACGAAAGTGATACTGTCCAGCTGTTCATGGATATATCCCCGCAGGAATACATCTTTAATGTTCTCTGTTTCATTTTCAATTTCATGCTGCCTTTTCAGTATATTTTCAAGTTCATATAACGTGTTGCGCCTGTTCGTACGCTGCCAGCTGCCTTCTATTAATGCGAGAGAACGATTTAATCTCTCAAGTCCGATCCTTAATTTCCGGTATTCTTGTTGTCTTAATTTTTCCTTTGAGTATTGTTCATATGTCGGTACCGATATTTCTTCTGTACCTTCACCTTCAGCTATACCTTGCGAACCATCCAGGTCCTGCAATTCATTATTAAGGTTTTTACCAGTAAAGGCAAAAACGATTCCTTCTTTGGTTTGACATATTATATCACTTTCCTATTTTATTTGTATATTATATATTCATGTATAAACAGGAGATATTTGCCTTATTCCTTCTGAAAACAATATTGATCAACCAAATATGGCCTGATTACAAGATTTAAATATATATGAAAATTATTGAACTCAATGTGATTAAAATGACACAACACGAAAGAAGGGATTTACTTTGTCCCTGATAAAGAAAACATAAAAGCGAGTAAAGACATCGAACCGGGAAGCATGCCTGAAACAAAGCATGAACATCCAAATGCGAACCATGATTTTGTCTGGTGGCTGATATGACTCCCGACAAACGGTATAAATGCCCTAATTGCAAACATCCAATACAGCTAAGAAGCGCTGATTTTATTCGTGGGATTGCGATGGTTTCATGCATGGACTGCGGTACGGGTTCATTTACGATCGAGGAGACCCTGTTGAGATGATGAAAATGGAAAAGGTGAAAACATGAAAACTAATGAAGAGATAACAAACAAAAAGCAGGAGAATGACGAGGACGAAGACCTGCAAAGGTTCCTTCGCGGCGGATTTGGGGCAAAGTGAGTAATAGGGTTTATGCTAACTAGTTATTTTGGGGATAACCAGAATTGAATTGAGTGGGCGATGTGTTCAATGTGTTCAGATGGGGTTAGTTATATCCACCTCCTCCCATCCAACTCTGTAAAGGAATAGTAGAATATGGACAATACTTGCTTGAATGAATAGCCTTATATTATATTAATTCGAATTTAAGGTTGGTGATGAACCAATGAGGAATCGTCTTTGCCAACAATGGCCAACAAATTGAACAATCGAAGATAGAACATTTACCACCTTCAGCAAAACTTGTTTTTAAGGTGCTTGAATCCAGTGGATTCATAACACAGAAAGATATTGCGAAGCAAACCTATCTTCCGGCAAGAACAGTAAGATATGCCCTTAACAGACTAAAAGAAGAAAAAGTTCTTCAAGAACGCTTCTATTTCCAGGATGCTCGACAGAGCCTGTATGGGTTAAATGTTATAGAGCCGGAGGTGGTGGGTAAATAATTTTTTAATGTAATTAAAATGTCAGCCACAGATAAGCGTATTATTAACGCTTTTTTACCATAGCGTCAAGATAGACTTGTTACTTTTTAAATATATAACTAAATATTTTAATTTATGTGTTTCGCAGCATCCTTATTATTTTCTTAAAATGAATAATAAACGGTCAAATATTCTGTAGTG
>JBAQLI010000187.1:0-19655 GCA_049301735.1 Candidatus Methanoperedens sp. | reverse complement strand
GAGGATGTGCTTCTGAAGAGCCGGATGAGGGAAATCTTCATGTCCGGTTCTGTGAGGGGGCTTATAGTAACCTTGGGGCTATTACCTCAACAAAAGGTGCGCTATGGGCTCTACTCGACATTGGACGAATTTTCACGGATCCGTGGAAATTTACTTTTTCATCATGACAGCGCCGAAAAATCCGTCCTCAAAGGTTAATTTGCCAGATTTAAAATCATGCATTTCCGATACGGGAACCAGGCAAAAATCCTTCCTCTCAGAAAGAAAACCGCGCACGTTATCCTCATTTTCCTCCTTGCTTATAGTACATGTGACATAGACCAATCTTCCTCCGGGCTTAACAAGCCTGCTGTATTCACTTAATATCTCTTTCTGTTTCACTGCAAGTTCTTTGACATCATCCCGGGTCAACCGCCATTTCGAATCCGGGTTCCTCCTGAAAACTCCCATGCCTGAGCAGGGCGCATCTATGAAAACGCAATCCGCCATATTATTATATTCATTTAATGCCTCCCTGTTCGCGGTCTTAATATTGAACGCTCCAGCTTTTCCCGCACGGCGCCGCAGGTTCGAAAGTTTAACAGCTGACAGGTCTGAAGCGATTATAGTTCCACGGTTTTTCATCAATCCTGAAAGGAAAAGGGATTTTCCGCCGTTCCCTGCACATGCATCAATTACAAGTTCTCCCGGCTTTACCCCTGTAAGAAGGGTAACAAGCTGGCTTCCTTCATCCTGCACCTCGAAAAGCCCTTCCTTAAAAGCCTGTGTTTTAAAAATATCTTCTTTCTTATTAATAATAAGGCCAAATGGTGATAATTCCGTTCTTAATGAAGAATACCCCTCCTCATCAAGCGCTTTTTGAAGTGATCCGATATCCGATTTCAGTGGATTCACCCTGATTGTCAAAGGCGGCTCCATGTTATTAGCACTGCATAAAGCTTCAACTTCTTTAACCGACCCCAGTTCTGTGAGCCATTTTTCCACGATCCAGCGCGGATGTGAATGGTATGCACAAATATATTCGATCTGAGCTTTTTCAGGATCAGGGAAGATGACCGTATTTTTATTCCTTAATACTGCTTCAATTGTCCTTTTTACGAATCCGCTTAACTTACTATTGTCCGATGACATCGCTACTGCATTGTTTACTATTCCTGCTGCCGATACATTCGTAAATAAGGCCTCGTATGTGCATATCCTGAATAAATTAAGTATTTCCGGATCAAGATTTGTCATAGTGGCTCTTGATGCGTGTCCAATTATGTAATCCAGCCTTCCCAGATGGCGCAAGATACCATAAACAAGATCAACGATAACAGCTTTTTCACTTGATGAAAAATCTTCATTTTTAAAAAGCTCACTAATAATGATATCAGGATATTTTTTTTCCTGGAGTATTGAGTTCAATAGCAAAAGAACTGAATTGTAGCTCTTTTGCCTGATAAGAACATTACTCTTATTATTCTTTCTCAAAAATGATCATACCCGTCTTAAGACAAACCGCCTCTTCTTGCGTAAGTTCCCTGTGTGTTGCTTTTTCTGCAATTATGGCGCTATTGCCCAGAGGATCTTCGATAATAACTGTAATTTCAAATTCCCCGGCTTTGACCTTCTCGATGATAGATTGTAATTCCTGTGCGCGCCGGGTCTGGGATTCTTCATTCCATCTTACTACCATCTCCAGGATATCACTTACCCTGTCAAGCACGCCTTCGATATTTGAAATAAAAGATTCAGAAGCTGGTCCTGGTTCTATATCGACCCCCAGTTCTGGTATTCTTATTGTTCCTGATGTCGAGCGAACCACA
The DNA here is from genome assembly GCA_049301735.1 of Candidatus Methanoperedens sp. GTDB lineage: Archaea > Halobacteriota > Methanosarcinia > Methanosarcinales > Methanoperedenaceae > Methanoperedens. The sequence continues at coordinate 17,847 of JBAQLI010000187.1, read as the reverse complement.
CGCACATCAATGTCCTCCCGTGTCTTGACTTTCATTTCATATCGAACGGGTTTGCGCTGGTCCATGATCATGGTATCAGAGTATCTTAAACCGCATTCACACTTTGAAGTAATATGCATTACTTCACCAAAAAAAGGAATATTATCTTTTACCCAGTTTGTAACAAGTTCTTTGCTACAAAGAGGGCAAACGCTTCTGGTAACTGTTAAAATACGGCTTGATTCTGAGTTCACTTTAACTTTTGCCTGTCTATACGCATGCCACGCGGAGTCACGATCACCTGGTCTTCTTTGATCATCGCGATATCACCATGTACATCATTGACAACTGCTTTCAGGTCTTTGATCGCCCTGTCAAAAACCATTTTATCTTTTTTTGCAGGCGAGACATCGATCATCAGAATATTGCCCTCATAAATTTGTTTTTTTAATTCAGGCATCATTTCAAGTCCTGATAATTCAGCTATTTTTATATAAGTGTTGGCCGTTTCACCCTGAAAACCCTCTTCATATTCTGAAAGATCAAGTTCCTGATATTCATCCGCATCTGATTTTGTCTTCTTCCCGCCGCCAAAAAGATTATCTATAAATTTACCCATGAAATAATCACCTTTACTTCGTACTCCTTATTGTTTATATCTATTTATTTATTTCTGTTCAAGGTTCCAGATTTCATCCCCTACATAGTGTATGGACTTTACTGCCTTGCCTTTTCCCCCGACCATTTCTTTTCCTGCCATAAGGGCTCTTCCGATACCGATCGCTTTCCCATGTGCTTTCTCTACGATGATAACAAGATCGCCTATGTTTATAGCTGGATCTGCTTCAACAATCCCCGGGCTCATCGTGTCAGCTCCGTTTATGATAAACCTGACTGCCCCCGGATCAACAAGGACTCTGCGGCGCGCCGGGTTCAATTTAAGGGCGCCTTTTACGGTAGGAAATATTTTCCCGTCTATCTTAAATAAAAGAGGTTCCCCATCCACAAAAATGAAATCCTGCCCATCACTTTCCACATATTCAAGCTTCCTACCCTCAAATGATGATGCATCACCAAATGCCTCGACAATATCATTTACAAGAGCTTTCTGATCTGTTTTTCTTAATACATTCCTTGACTTTATTTTCATTGCTCACCAATAGTTTTAAATATTGTACGAACTACTTTGGTGCACTATTGAATTAATGGTTTATTAATATTAAGGAGCGTTTTTATGGGAAACAGACCCCTCGACATTCTAAACAATGCGTTAAATAAGTCAGTATTGATACGGTTAAAAGGCCAGAGAGAGTTCAGAGGCGAATTACAGGGATACGATATCCACATGAATATCGTCCTGGCTAATGCCGAGGAAATAAAAGAGAACGGAACGAAAAAACTTGGAACAGCAGTTGTACGCGGGGATAATATAGTATTTATTTCTCCATAAGAATAAGATTTAAAAAGGTGATTAAAATATGTCAAAAGGTACGCCTTCATTCGGTAAGAACCAGAAGAAAACACATGTTATATGCAGAAGATGTGGAAAAGCATCAATGAACACGCACACAAAAATGTGCGCATCGTGTGGTTTCGGTAAGACCACACACATGAGATCCTACAAATGGCAGGAAAAATGCGGTTACTAAGGTGACCACGGTTGCATGAAGAATGCGGTATAGTCGGTGTCTCTTTTAAAGAGGAGACATCTGCCGCACTATCAATCTACTATGCACTTTTTGCTCTCCAGCACAGGGGACAGGAATCCGCAGGAATAACTGTTCATGATGGCAGCCAGGTCCGTACCTTAAAAGGTATGGGTCTTGTGCCAGATGTTTTTAACAAGGCAGATATACAGAAACTTAAAGGTCATGTAGGGATAGGACATGTCCGATATTCAACCACAGGCAGTTCAAAGATCGAGAATTGCCAGCCTCTTCTTGTAAGTTTTAAGAGCGGAACTATAGCTATCGCTCATAATGGTAATCTTGTAAATTCAAAAGAACTGAGGACTGAGCTTGAAAAAGAGGGACGGATATTCTTATCCGAATCAGACACTGAAGTCATAGCTCATCTCCTTGTCAAAGAACTGATGCATAGCGAGCTTAAAGATGCTGTTAAAGATGTAATAAAACAGCTTGTCGGTTCATATTCACTTGCTATCCTGATAGATAAAACGGTTATTGTTATTCGTGATCCGCTTGGCCTAAAACCGCTGTGTTTTGGCTCGCTCGATAATGGTTATGTTGTGGCGTCCGAGAGTGTTGCAATTGATATTTTGAACGGGCAGCTGATACGTGATGTAGCTCCTGGCGAAATGCTTGTTTTCAGCAATGGGACATACGAAAGCCACCAGTTGGTAAAATCAAAAAATACTGCCCATTGTGTATTTGAATATATTTATTTCGCAAGGCCGGATTCAGTCATAGATGGCCAGCTTGTATATAATGTGAGGATGCGAATAGGAGAGATGCTTTTTAAGGAGCACCCGGCCATAGCAGATATCGTTTCGCCTGTTCCTGATTCAGGCATCACATATGCGATCGGTTTCTCAAAGAAATCGGGTATTGATTATATGGAAGGGCTTATGAAGAACCGCTACATAGGCAGGACATTCATTATGCCAGGGCAGGATATGAGAGAAACGGCAGTCAGGCTGAAACTGAACACTATAAAACCAAATATTGAGAGTAAAAGCATTGTTCTCATCGATGACAGTATTGTGCGCGGAACAACTTCGCGCCGTATAATAGATATGATCCGTAAATCAGGCACAAGGGAGATCCATATGCGAGTGGCAAGCCCCCCCATTATTTCTCCATGTTATCTGGGGATCGATATGGCAACACGTGAAGAACTTATAGCTGCGCACAAGACAGTAAAAGGCGTTGAGGCCCTAATAAATGCAGATTCCCTGGGATATTTGAGTATAGATGGACTTGTGGAATCCATCGGGATCCCGATGGATGATCTATGCCTTGGGTGTTTGAGCGGGATCTATCCGGTTGAAATCCCCGGGGAGAAATGTATAAAGAGACAATTGAAATTGTCGGAATTCTAAGGGAAAACTAAAAAAGAGGGAACTTCTATTAGACAGTGAGGCACAACTATGGGCATAATAAAAAGGCTGGGACTTAATTTTTCCTGGTTGAAAAGACTATTTAAGAGAAAAAAAGCGAAAATCGGAATATATGGCCCCCCCAATGCTGGTAAAACCACACTGGCCAACAGGATCGTCAGGGATTGGACCGGGGATGCCATGGGTTCGGTATCCCATATTCCGCATGAGACACGAAGAGCAAGAAGGCGTGAAGATGTTACAATAGTGAGTAACGGTTCTTCCGTAACACTGGATATTATAGATACACCAGGAATTGCTACAAAGATCGATTTTCATGATTTCATGACATTCGGACTCCCGGAGGAGGAATCGAAAAGACGCGCCAAAGAGGCAACAGAAGGCGTAATGGAATCTGTTAAATGGCTTGAAGACTTAGACGGCGTAATACTGGTAATGGATGCAACCGAAGACCCGTATACCCAGGTTAATGTTGTCATAATTGGAAATTTTGAAGCTCGGAAGCTTCCCATATTGATAGCAGCAAACAAGATAGACCTTCCAAATTCATCACCGGCAAGGATACAAAGCGCTTTTCCCCAACATCCGCTTGTTCCCATATCCGCTCTTGATGGGAAGAACATAGATTTATTGTATAAAGAAATTGCAGAGCATTTCGGGTGATTATATGAAAGGAATTCAGATGGATTTAATATCGGAAGAAAAACTTGATGGCATGACTTCCATGGAAAAAGTGAGGTTGATTCTTGACGAAGTGCGAAGCGGAAAGATACTCATACTTGAAAAAGGGCTCACTCCCAATGAACAGACAAAACTAATTGAACTTACAATGGCAGAGATAGAACCTGATGATTTTTCAGGAATTGAGATCGAGAGTTACCCTGTAAAACAAAATGAAAATTTCCTGAATAAACTTTTTGGAAAAACAACCCTCAAGACACGCCTTACGGTTATAGGCCCGGCATCACAGTTGAAAACAATTAGAAAAGATAGGGATTTAATAAGCGCATTAGTCTCACCATAAGCCATGCCACATAAATGCACAAGATGCGAGAGCATATTCAAGGACGGCGCAGCCATCATATTGAACGGCTGCCCGAAATGCGGGTGGAATAAGTTCCTTTATGTGAGAGATGACTCACCTGTGCCAATTGCAAAAATCGAGACTGCGGCAAACACAGGTCAAATATCCCCTGAAGCTTCGAATTTCATAAGAGAAGTCGATGAGATACTGGGAATTAAGGAAGAAAAAACCGAATTAAAAAATGAACCTAAAGCTGAAAATATACAAAAAGAGATCGGGGACAGGATCGAATCAATCAGGATATTATCGCCAGGGCAGTACGAATTAAATCTTGAATCACTGCTTGAAAGAAAAGAAATTGTCATGGCGCTCAAAGAAGATGGTACATATATCGTTAATTTGCCATCTGTCTTTAAGAAAAAGAAGGATCACTGACGGTAGAATTTCGTTGGTGTAGCATTACGGCTGGAATATTCAACAGGATGCTCATCTCCAGGGATATAAATTATTATCTTGTTAAGAGTTCCTCCAAACTTAACAGATTCATGTAAATAATAATTCATATTCTTATCATACCTTGAAATATTTTTCACATGCAGAATTGTCTTATCCTGATCCATCTTTATAATCTCATAATTGAAATTTGAAAAGAGTTCCCGTATCTTTGGCTCGATACTTTTTCCTCCCATTAGAAGAATATACACTTTCGGAATAGTACCAAGATCATAATTTACTATGAATTCAGCATCCGTCTTATCGAATTTTATTGTAACTGATGAAATCTCAAAAGTGCGGTTGCTTTGCGATCCCCCGGACAATGGGAGAAGTGAGAACAATAATAAAATAAGAAATATTACAGGGATTAAATTCTTCATCAGGGATTTGTTATGCATTCCGTCAATATAGCCTTTGCGTCAAACGTGCATAACTATTATCGTCCATTAATCACCTTCATACCAAAAAATCCAGGTGAACATAGATGCCAAAAATCACAATTATCGGAGCAGGAGCGGTCGGTGCAACTGCCGCGCAAAGAATAGCAGAAAAAGAACTCGGTGATGTAATCATGACAGATATAGTTGAAGGGCTGCCCCAGGGTAAAGCTCTTGATATTCTGGAAGCTGGCCCACTTCTGGGTTATGATTCAAGCATTATCGGAACTAACGATTATAAGGATATCGAGGGATCGGATGTAGTTGTCATTACTGCCGGAATAGCAAGAAAACCAGGCATGACAAGGGAAGACCTGTTGAAAATCAATACTAAAATAATAACCGATGTCTCACAGAATATCAAACGTTATGCGCCGGATTCTGTGGTTATCACTGTCACGAACCCGCTTGATATAATGACTTATGTGTCCATGAAAACCACAGGTTTTGAACCAAACCGGGTCTTCGGTATGAGCGGCGTGCTTGATTCGGGCAGGTTTGCAACATTTATTGCGATTGAACTTGGCTGTTCGGTGCGGGATATTAAAGCGATGGTTCTGGGAGGGCACGGGGATACAATGGTGCCTCTTCCCCGGTTTACAACCGTGTCAGGTGTCCCGATCACAGAGCTGATGCCGGAATCAACAATCAATCGGCTTGTTGACCGGACGATCAACGGGGGAGCTGAGATTGTTAACCTTCTCAAAACCGGAAGCGCATTCTATGCCCCATCCGCAGCTGTGACAAATATGGTTGAAGCTGTGATAAAGGATACAAAACGTATTCTCCCGGTATGTGCTTATTTAAGCGGAGAGTATGGCAAGGAAGACATATATCTTGGGGTTCCGGTAAAAATCGGCAGGATTGGTATTGAGGAAATACTTGAGCTTGAACTGACCGCTGAAGAGAAAAAAGCCCTGGATAGATCTGCAGAAGCTGTAAAGTCAGGGATAGCATCTCTTAATGCTCTGAGTTAATTTAATTATCTGGAAATAATCTAACAAATATTGCCGCATTCATCAGTTATATTTTGATCCTGCAAGTTAAACACCCAGAATTATTTAAATATCAACCTGTATATCAAGGTGAACCATGACATTAGAAAAACTCGACATATCAATCCTTAAAAAATCCGGTTATATGAAACAGAAGCAAAAAGACCTTTTCGTGGTCAGGCTTCGAATGCCCTGCGGTAATGTCACTTCAGACCAGCTTTTAGGGATAAGCCGTCTTGCCCAGAAATACGGCACCGGATACATACATATCACAACCCGCCAGGGGATGCAGATCCCGAATGTGGATATACATAACCTGGATGCGATAACAAAAGAACTCGAAGACAATGGGACGCCGCCAGGCTCCTGCGGTCCGCGGGTACGTAATATAATTTCATGCCCGGGGAATCTCGAATGCAATTACGGCATTATAGACACTTACGGTCTGGCAGGAATACTGGATAAGGAATTTTTTGGTGAGGATATGCCTGTTAAGATAAAATTCGCTGTGACAGGATGCCCGAACGCATGTGCCAAGCCGCAGGAGAACGACCTCGGAGTAATGGGCATACTCAAACCCGTTATTAATTCCGATGCTTGTTCAGGATGCGGGACATGCACCTTCATGTGCCCTGAAAAGGCTATAGTTTTGGAAGATGATAAGGCCAAAATCATCTGGGACAAGTGCAACCTGTGCGGTGCATGTGTTGGAACTTGCCCTTCAGATCTTATAATTGAGGAGTGGAAAGGCTATAAGCTCTTTGTGGGCGGAAAGATCGGAAAATACCCCAAACTCGGAAAAGAATTGACCGCCACAAAATCCGCCGAGGAAGCTGTGGCCATATTCAGGAGGATTATTGACTGGTCAAAGAAGAATACCAATATTGGTGAGCGGTTTGGAGACTGTCTGGAAAGAGTGGGATTCGAGAACTTCAGTAAAGATATCTTAGGATAGTGAAAAAAATGTCAGAAAAACTTAACATTGAAAAATCTGCAAAAGATTATGAGAATAAGTCGCCCCAGGAAATCCTGGAGCTTGCACTTAATAATTTTAAAAACATTGCAATATCCTTTAGCGGCGCTGAGGATGTTGTATTGATCGACATGGCAAAAAAGATCAGTAATGATTTCAGGGTATTTTCGCTTGATACAGGGCGCCTTCATCCTGAGACATATCAGTTCATCGAAGAGGTCAGGAAGACCTATAATATCCCGATCGAAGTGTTTTTCGCAAACCGCGATGCAACTGAAAAACTTGTGAAAGAAAAAGGATTGTTCTCATTTTATAAGGATGGTCACAAAGAATGCTGTGATGCACGAAAGGTTGACCCCCTAAAGCGCGCCCTCAATACAGTGGATGCGTGGATAACAGGGCAGCGAAAAGACCAGAGCCCTGGAACGAGAGCAAATGTTCCTGTCATACAGAAAGATCCGACTTTCGGAACTGGCAACCTGGTAAAATTCAATCCTATTGCAAACTGGACTTCAAAGCAGGTCTGGGATTATATAAGAGAGAATAATGTTCCTTATAATAAGTTGCATGAAAAAGGGTTTGTAAGCATCGGATGCGAACCATGCACGAAACCTGTATTGCCCGGACAGCATGAGCGTGAAGGGCGCTGGTGGTGGGAAGATGCAACGAAGAAGGAATGCGGGCTGCATGCGGGGAATGTGAAGAAGTAAAAGAGCGAGCCCATTGCATAGTGGATTATGAGTCTTTTTATTTTGAATCCAATTCGAATTCGAGATTTTAACCAACAATAGTATTATCCAGTAGAAAATAAATAGTATTTCTTATAAAAGCTGATCTATCATGGAAACCGTAGAAATTCCCAAAGATGTCTGGAGCCCAATATCAGGTCTGGTGCGCCATGGCATATATAAAAATGAAAAATCTGCACTCATAAATATAGTGCATGATATGAGCCTGTCCAAAATGAAAGAAACTGAAAATACTATACAGGGATTTGAAAAAAAATATGGGATTACATTTGAGGATTTTGAAAAACAGATAGAATCAGCAGTTAAAGAAGACTTTGAGAAATGGGATGACTATATTGAATGGAAAGCATATTATAAATCATATCATTACTGGAAATCCATTCATGAGGAATCCTCTCAATGGTTGTAGCCAGAACCATAGCTATTCTGAGAAACCACAGTCTTGTAAATGAATTGCGAATTGTAAAAACACTTGTTGATCCAGAGATCGAATTAATCAAAGCAAACGCTACTTTAAAAGACGGTTCCACTCTTTTGTGAATGAAGCTATAGGTGAAAACTGGAGGGAATATTCGTACCACTGGCAAAAAGATGGAAAGATTATCAGAAGATGGGATAATGCACCGCACCATAAGGATTTAGTGAATTTTCCACACCATGTGCATGATGGAAATGATATTTTGTCAGGTGAAGATGTAAATCTTACAGATGTACTTAATTTCATTGAAGATAAAACAAGAAAAACATAAGAAAGTTTATAATATCATTCAATCATGTAAACCATCATCATGCGGTGGTGTTTTCATTGAATTACAAGGAATTCGAAATTCAGTTATCAGGAGAGTCGCCCAATCATTACATTGCAAAGGCTATGGACAACGGAAATGCCATAGAAGCCCAAACCTTTGAACTGCGCACAGGCGAGCTAAAAGTGATCGAAGGTTTGCAGCGCCTTGAAGAAAAAGCAGTCACCTCCTCGAAAAAAGAAACTTTCCATATAGAGTTCGGGAAAGAACTATACAATAAAGTTTTTACAGGCAAGCTCGGTGAATACTTCAAAAATTGCCTGGAAGAAGCGCAGAATAACGATATGGGACTTCGAATCTGCCTGAGATTCTATGAAAACGCCCAGGAGATCGCTGTGCTGCCCTGGGAATTCCTGCACGATGGCAGCGATTTTCTTGTCACCAGCAGGAACACGCTGATCTCAAGGTTGCCTTCCAGGATTATAAAAATTAAAAAAGATCCCCTGGAATCCATTTTGCGCATGTTGGTTGTGATCTCAAGTCCGGATGACCCGCGAGTTGCGCCATTGAATACCGAGCTTGAACAGGAGGTCATTCTTGAAGCTGTGGATAAACTCCAGAGAGATCATAAAATGGAGGTTGATTTCACTGAGGATGCAACTTTTGAGACCATTTCAGGTTACCTGAATGAGAAGGACTATCATATCGTGCATTTTACAGGTCACGGCATATTTAATGAAGAAAAAGGCAAAGGCTATCTCGTGCTTGAAACCGTGGATGGGAAAGCCAGAATGGTTGATAACACATCAATTTCTGACCTTCTTGAAGGAAGAGGTGTAAGGCTTGTGGTGCTCAGCGCCTGCCAGTCAGGAAAGACATCGAATAAGGAGGCTTATGCTGACCTTGCAAGCATCCTTGCAAGAAATAAAATACCTGCTGTTGCAGCCATGCAGTACTCGATCTTTGACATTTCAGCCACAAAGTTCGCATCGATTTTTTACCAAGCAATAGCCTACGGCAAACCTGTTGACCTTGCGCTCACCGAAACAAGGATCGCGATGAAAAACACTGAGAAAAGCAATGGCGTGGACTTTGCAACACCTATACTTTACCTTTGCGACCCAGATTGTCTTGCCGTTGGCAAAATAAAACCAGAAGCATCTGAGCTCTTCAACAAACCCACGATGCTGGGAGACGTGGCGATATTGAAGAAAGGTTTTGTGGGACGAAGAAAAGAGCTTCGCATTTTGCAGAAAGATTTTATGTCTGATGTGAAGCGTGCTGCCATCATTTATGGTTTCGGGGGGCTGGGTAAGACCGTACTGGCAACGCGCCTTGCGCTGAGAATGAACCAGCATTTTGACGGCATGTTCGGGATGAAGTGCAGTGCAACAACAAAACCCGAAGAAATACTGAATAGGTTAAACGCTTTTCTCCTTGTGGCAGGAATCCAGCAGCTTAACGAAGTGCTCTACCAACCTGTTCCGCTTGAGGCAAAAACCGCTATGCTGGTGAATATATTAAACCAGAAGCGCTTTCTCATAATCCTTGATAATTTCGAGGACTGTCTTGATGAAGAAAGAAGCAACATAGCAAATCATGAACTCAAAGTATTCATCCAGCACCTCCTCAATAATACCATAAGCAACTCAAAGTTCATCATAACCTCTCGCTACAACTTCGACCCACTGGAAGGCAGGCTCACAGGGGCGATAGATCATATTTCCCTGTCTGAAATGCCATTCCCTGAGACTGTGTGGCTCATGAATAATTACAAGGAACTGGCAGACCTTGGAATGGATAAAAAGCATAACATTTACAAAGCCATCGGAGGTCATCCATGGACATTAGGGCAATTCATGAAACATGCTGCCATTGAAACTGTTGATAACGTCTTGCTTGATCTTTCGAAGGTGAAACAGGAGCTTATTAATTTCACTTTGCTTGATAAATCATACTCAAAACTTGATGAGAAAGCCAGACGGCTGTTTCTTCATGCATCAATTTACCAGAATCCTGTGCCAATTGAGGGGCTGGAGTGGATTGTAGGGGATGAAAGCCAGCCAAGTCCTTCTATTGGTGATACACTTGAACTGCTCATTAACTGGGGACTCATTTCCAGGGAACAACAGGGAGATGAAACACTTTATGCAATGCATACGCTTGTCCGGGACTTTGCAAAACAGGTGTCTGAAAAGGAAGGACTTGAGAGAAAGAAGTTGCTGGTAAGAGCGGCGCAACATTATGAGAATCTGGCTGCGGCAACACATGGATTGTGGACACATCTTGAGGCAAGGGATTATTATTATCAGGCAGAGGAGTGGGAGAGGGCAAATGATATAGTCCAGAATGCTTTCGAATTTCTTGTACGATTGGGTCATATGGAATTGGCAATGAACCTGTTGAATCAATCCATAGAGACAACTTCAAGTATTAAAAAAGCAGTAGCCTTAGGAAATCTCGCAGAAATATACTATTTTTTAGGAGATTGGGAAATGGCTCTAAAAGTTTTTACTAAAGTGAAAGATATGTTTGAAGAAGAGGGGGATAAAATAAATATTGGTGCTTCCCTGCACGAACTCGGAAAAATACATGCAAACCAAGGTAACTATGAGGAGGCAATGAAACTATTTCAGCAATCCTTGGAGATAGATATAGATTTAGGGGATAAAAACGGAATGGCAGAAACTCTACGCAGTCTTGGTGCGTTGCATTACTTTCAGAATAACTACAAGGAGGCAGAAAAATTATTCCAACAGAGCCTGAAGATAGAAGATGGACTTGAAGACCAAATGGGCATAGCATCTTGTCTACACAACCTTGGAAACATTCTCTATGTGCAAGGTGACTATAAAGGCTCTGGGAAATTATACCAACAGAGCCTGAAGATTAATGAAGAGCTAGGGAATAAAAGCGGAATCGCAAGCACTCTGCACCAGCTCGGAATTATAAATCAAAAACTAGGAAATTATCAGGAAGCTGCGAAATTATACCAGCGGAGCTTGGAAATAGAAAAAAAGCTGGGAGATAAAAGCGGCATCGCACAAACTCTGCACCAGCTCGGAAATATACATCAAGAGCAAGGAAATTATCAAGAAGCTGGGAAATTATACCAACAGAGCTTGGAAATTGCAAAAGAGCTGGGGGATAAAAGCGGCATCGCAATCAGTTTAGCACAGCTTGGAAGAATTCATGAAGAAAATGATAAAAACTTCCCTGATGCTCTTGAAAAATATCTGATTGCTCTTTCAATATTCAAGCAACTAAATGCCCCTGAAAGCAAGATAGTTGAAAGCAATATTGCCGGATTAAAAGAAAAGATGGGCGAGGAAGCCTTCAATAAAGCATTCGAAGAAATCAGGGGGAAACATGACACTTGAGCCTGTTATTTGCAAGCACTGCAAGTTTAAATTCCGCGTAGATATAGAAGCACAGATAAAAGATGGAACCACCATTACCGTAAGAGGATTCTTTAATTTCTATAGGCCTAAACCCGGAGTTGTAAAGTCCATCGACCTTCTCTGTCCTCATTGTAATAAAACCTTTGAATACTGGGTGTAATCATGAACGATGAACCTCCCATCATAACTCCTGAACCAAATCCCTTCTGGCGTGAGAATGCCCGGAAACTTGTGGGCGAATCCATTTCCACGATAGAAGAGGTCGCAAAGCAGCTTATCGCGGTGAACAGCCTGCTTGAAGGCATTTATTTCCATGCCATAACTTTCTCTGATGTGAAACCTGCGATGACCTCGACATGGATCGCTGTTATTTATCTTTCTCCCATTTTTCTCTGGCTTCTGAGCCTTGTGTTTGCGGTATTGACTCTCTCCCCGAATGCTTATAAGATCAATATCAATTCAAGCAGCGCCTCAAAAGAGACTTTCGAAGAAATAGTATCAAAGAAACATGGAATGCTCAAGGTCTCGGAAGCTTTTCTCATTATTAGTTTCATAGCTTTGATGATTGCGCTGGCACACTATCTGCTTGTGGTACCGGGAGGAGGGAATCCATAATGGTGTTTTTCTTGATGCCCACAATCTTTCCCCTCACAAACAATTATTACAAAGCAATTCAATCTGAAAAGAAAATATGGGATTACAATGACACAAATAAAACCTCACGGTGGAAAATTAATCAACCGCACCTTAACCGAACAAAAACGAAACAAGATCATAGACCAGGCTTCTGAATACCAGAGCGTCCCTGTAAGCGTTGACCTGATGAAGGATATTGAAAATATCGCTTCCGGACTATTCAGCCCTCTTGAAGGTTTCAATGGCCGGGAAGATTACGAAAGCATTCTCTACAACAAGCGGCTCTCTAACGGCCTTCCATGGACTCTTCCGATAGTTCTTGACACCGATAACAAGGATATAAAAGAAGGAGATGAAATTCTCCTCAAAAATAACGCAAATCTCGTTGCAGTGATGCAGGTTGAAGAAATCTACAGCTATGATAAAAGAGCATTCGCAGAGCAGGTGTATGGAACAAACGATGCAGCACATCCGGGTGTGGCAAAGACCTATTCCATGAAGGACACGCTGCTTGGCGGAAAGATAAGCCTTATAAATGAATCGGAAACCCCTTATTTCAAATATGCGATGAAACCCGCCGAAACCAGGAATCTTTTTAAGGAAAAAGGCTGGGAAAAAGTAGTAGGGTTCCAGACACGCAACGTTGCGCATCTTGGCCATGAATACCTCCAGAAATCAGCGCTTACGATGGTCGATGGGCTTTTCATAAATCCTGTCATTGGCAAGAAGAAAAAAGGCGATTTTAAAGATGACGTGATCCTCGAAAGCTACGAAGTCCTGATCGATAATTATTATCCCAAGGACAGGGTCGTTCTTGGTATTTTCCAGACAGAGATGCGCTATGCAGGCCCCCGCGAAGCCATATTCCATGCTATCGTGAGGAAGAATTACGGATGCACCCATTTCATCATCGGTAGAGATCATGCAGGTGTGGGAAGCTACTATCATCCTTTTGCTGCACAGGAAATATTTAAGGAGTTCCCTGATATCGGTATTGAGCCAATGTTCTTCATGTCATTCTTCTACTGCAACAAGTGCGGTGGCATATCCAATGACAAGGTCTGTCCCCATACGGACAGGGTGGATTTCAGCGGCACAAAAATGAGGCAAATGATCGAAGCAGGCAAGAGGCCGCCAGCGGATTCCATGAGGCCGGAGGTTGCTGATGTGATATTAAAGTCAGGAAAGCCGTTCGTAGAATAAGATAGCAATCCATAGTTTTGACCATTTACCCTTCAGTAGTTGGTCACTTCAATTTTTCAATGAACATTTCCTTTAATAATTAGAAAACATTAAAAGCAATAAGATAATGATAGAAGCAGATTTTTAAAAATAGCAAGATAGGAATATGTTTAAGAAAGAAAATCTAGCAGGAGTTATAAAATCATTGGGTCTTGTTTTCGGGGATATAGGAACAAGCCCCATTTATACTCTTACTGTTATTTTTCTCCTGACTTCTAAAACACAAGCCCATGTTATGGGAATTATATCATTGATAATATGGACGCTTATTATAGTGGTTACCGTTGAGTATGCATGGCTTGCTATGAGCCTTGGGCAAAAAGGTGAAGGGGGAACCATTGTTCTGAAGGAAATCCTTGTACCCATGTTAAAATCCGGAAGAAATATAGCATTTGTCTCGCTCCTTTCCATTATTGGTATTTCTCTCTTGTTCGGAGACGGCGTAATCACTCCAGCTATCAGCATACTGAGTGCTGTCGAAGGAATGGCTTTAATCCCCGGGCTTGAAGAAATAAGCCAGAGAACTATTGTTATCATCGCAGCAATGATCGCAATTGCCCTTTTTTCAATCCAGAGAAAAGGGACTGAAAAAGTTTCATGGGCGTTTGGACCCGTCATGGTCTTATGGTTTTGCGCGATCGCTCTTTCCGGTTTTATTTCCATAATTAATGTCCCCTCAATATTGCTGGCTATTAATCCGTATTATGCAATAAAATATCTAATGGAGAACAACATTTCCGGATTCTTTCTGCTTTCCCAGGTCATCCTCTGCGCAACAGGAGGTGAAGCTTTATTTGCAGATATGGGACAGCTGGGCAAGCTTCCTATAATCAGGGCATGGTATCTGGTATTTATTGCTCTTTTATTAAATTATCTTGGGCAGGGAGCTTTCATTATCCAGCATCCTGAAACAAAAAACGTTCTTTTTGAGATGGCATTCCATGAGGCCCGTATCCTTTATATTCCATTTCTCATTCTCAGTATTTTTGCAACGATAATAGCTTCTCAAGCCATGATCAGCGGGATGTTCTCCATAGTATATCAGGGGATTACGACCCGTGTTTTACCTATGCTTAAAGTTGATTATACTTCAACAAAACTACAGTCGCAGATATACATCGACTCAGCAAACTGGTTTTTACTTTTCTCAGTTCTATTTATCATGTTCCTGTTCGGGAAATCCGAATACCTTGCGGAGGCATATGGTCTTGCGGTCACCGGAACAATGGCGCTTACGGGAATAATGATGACCTGGATATTTTATATGAAAAACGAAAGGTCTAAATTCATTATTGCATTGGTTGTAACATTTGTGGATATGGTTTTTCTTACTTCAAGTCTGCACAAGATACCCTATGGAGGTTACTGGTCTATAATACTTGCTTTAATACCGTTTTCGATAATAATGATTTACACTACAGGGCAGAAAAGACTTTCAGAAGCGCTTTCACCAGTGCCTCTTGATTCTTTTCTTAATGAGTATGAAGAATTATACAGGACTGTGCCCAAAATAAAAGGAACAGCTCTTTTCTTTGCAAGAGATATACAGAAAATCCCTCCTTATATAAATAGTACGATGTTCATGAATAACATCATTTATGAGGATAACATAATTGTCTCCCTTATAAAAACAGAGAATCCCTATGGCATTTCAGGCTCCTTCAAGAGCCATCTTGCAGATGGATTAAGAGTATTTGAGATATATATGGGATATATGGAAGTAGTTGATGTTGAAGCTCTATTAAAGGAGAATGGAATAGAGGAAAAGACCATATTCTATGGTCTTGAGGATATTGTTTCAGATAATATTGTCTGGAGGATATATTCGTTGATAAAGAAGATTACACCCGCCTTCGTTCAATTTTATAAACTTCCGCCTCACAAGCTTCACGGGGTCATCTCAAGGATAGAGATGTAAAATATATTTTGTCATTATAAAAATGATGCTCATAAGGTTTAAATATAATCGTATTATATACAGTTTTGCAGATGATCCCGAACCGGAAAAAAAAGCATAACTTAATGAATAAATTCTCTTTTCTATTATTATTCTTATTTATATTTTCAATGCCTGTTGATGCTCTCAAAAACGAGTCCTTTTTCCTTGAAAATAACACTGGATTGGATTTCATGACGGGATATTACAAAATAGAGGTAATCGAAATCAGTAAACCCGGCGATATGCCCTTCGTTAAGATCAACCTGATTACAGCTGGATTGACAAAACAATATTATCTACGGGAAAATGAAGATCCTTCTATCAATATTGAGCCTTTTAATAAGATCAATCTCAATTCATCTTTTATTACCACAACAGTGGCAAAAATTTCAGTGGAATACCCTGATAATTGGGGAAGTCCCATAAAATATAACATTGAGATACCCGTTGTTGCCGAGAAAATACCAGAAATCGTGTTAACAAAATCAGTCGATAAAACAACACTAAATAAAGGTGATGTTGTTGAATTTAAATTGATATTGGAAAACACAGGTAATGGGACAGCTTACAACCTTACTCTGGAAGACAGGTTCCCACCAGGATTCACAAGCGCACCGGGTTCAAGATTTCCACCCGTGATACAGGATGAACTTAAAGCTGGTGAACGCCTTGAGCTTTTGTTCGCCCTGAAGGCAGTGGAACCTGGCTCATATAATATTGAACCCACTATTGTCAAGTATGGTTCAAAAAGTGCACAATCTAATCCTGTTTCTTTAACTGTTCTTGAGGATAAAAAAGAAAAATCCAATCTTGTTACAGTTATTACACTGGATAAATTTAATATATTCACAGGCGAACCGGTCAAAGCTATTGTGAAAATCACAAACAAAGGCAATGTATCTGCTGAATCAATCCTTATAAAAGGAACTGTTCCGAAGGGAATGGAAGTAATTGAAGGAGACTTAAGACAGGCATATACAAAAATAGAGCCGGATGAATCTGAAGAATATTCAGCTACCCTGAAAGCAGTTGAAAGTGGAAATTATTCTATTCAATTAAAAACAAGTTATTCTGATGATCTGACAGGTTCCTCTGCTAATTCCGATCATATTATTGTGACAGAAAAAGAAAAAAATTATCTGTATATCCTTATTCCCGTGATAATAATCATAGTTGGAATAGTGTTATTTATTATGAAGAGACATAGGGAGTATAGGTTTTAGAGGAAATATGCTGAATGTACTTATTATAGGAGTTGGACAATGTGGTAACAGGATACTTGATTCCATTAACAAGGAAGCGTTTGGGGGAAGTTCCCTTGCAAAGTATTATGGAACGCAGAAATTCAAAAGCCACGTTGAAACTATCGCTATTAATACGGCCATAAATGACCTGAAAGAATTGAAGCATACAAAAGCCAAAGACAGGATCCAGGTGCCGCATCTGCATGGGGTTGGAGCTAACAGGAATGTTGGAAAACAGACTTTTGAGGAAAATAAAGAACTGCTGCTTCGGGTTATTGAGGAGCGCGGCGATTTTGATGTTGCATTTGTTATGGCCTCGTCATCAGGCGGGACAGGTTCGTCTTTTGCGCCTCTTTTGATAGATGCGATGAAAGAACGATATAAATATAATGTGTATGGGATAATTGTACTCCCGTTCAGGGAAGAAGGTTCTATATATCTGCAAAATTCCATCTTTTGTGTAAAAGAATTAATGGATGGGAATTGTGATGGCACAATAATTGTAGATAACCAATATTTGAAACATCTCGGAAAGGATATAAAAAACGCTTATGATGAAATAAATTCTACTGTTGCAAAAAGATTTCTCTTCCTGTTAAAGGCGCTTGACAGTGAAATGATGATGGTGACCGACCTTGGGGATTTTAAGACCGTTATGTCCGGTGGAACAAAGCTTGCAACGATGGGTTTTGGTATTGGGGATAAAAATATGCCGGTAAAAGGTGTTATCCAGCATAGTATTTCACAAGCAGGTCTGCTTTTTAAGCTTGATCCCTATAAGGAATCAAACCGCGCGATGATAATAATTGAAGGAGATCAAAAATACCTGAATATCAATGATATTACAAGTGAAGTCGAGAAGTTATCAAGCGAAATAGGGCAGATATTCAAAGGTATTCTCTTACGGG
>JBAQLI010000186.1:0-35383 GCA_049301735.1 Candidatus Methanoperedens sp. | reverse complement strand
AAAACATTTCTCTTCAGAAGGCATAAAATCTGATATTGCTAACTCCCCTTTAATCATACATGTTATATATTTATTGAATCTGGTTCTAATAACTTACGTAGCAACGATTTGCTTTAGATGAGCGATTAAATCCTATCTGTCATCGGTTATGCTCACCAGTCATCTTTGAACCGATATCTGTTGATTTGAGGTTAATTGCTATAATTATTTTTCCGATAACGATGAAAATAATAACACCAATTGCTACCTGTAAGGGATATAAAAGAAGCATTTCTCTGGGAATAATAGTCGGTAACAATGATATCGCTGCTGCAGGAGGAAAGACAAATTGCATCCGATGGAATAAAAAGAGAATCCATATAACAATGCATCCAGCTGTAATCCATAAAGGCCAATTTAATAAAAAGTGAGTCACTTCAACCCACAGTATCCCTGAAATGGATGCAAGCAAAAGCAACAAGAGAAGATGTACCGGTTTTTGACAGACCTGACTGCAAGGATTGGCAAATTCAATAAATGTAACGATTAAGGGTGGTGATATAATATAAATCCATTTTGATTGAAAAGCAATTATTAAAACAGAAACAACCCCGAAAAAAAGCATTAACAAGTGAATGTTTGTCATTGTTTCCCAGGTTTTCGGCTCCTGTTTGTTTAAATTGGAAGCTAACCTGGTTGGCGAATGCTCACTAAACTGAAATCGATTCAACAAACCTCTGCTGGCAACGATGCATCCTGAAAATATGAAGACAGAAAGCGGATAATAAAGACTGTCGAAATTTAAAAAAATCGGTAGGATAGCGGCTGATATCGATGGTAAAACGTTAGAACGCAACAGGTATAACTGCAAGCCGACAAAGAGAAAAGTAAAAACAATTAGAATTTCCGGATTATAAGGCAGAAAGTGAAGTATCCCAACACCAGTTATTGCAGCTAAAGTGGGCGACAAACATAAGTAAAGGAGTTTATCTGCCAATGGTGAATTCTCTATCAACCAGGCCGCAATAATTAAAGTGGCAATTTCAGGAAAAATAATTTCCTCTCCAATAGTCACAGATGCTACAAAGAACATAACAACTACTAACAAAACTGCAGCAAGGGGCGCTATCATTCTTTTCATTTTATACTTATATACCAGAAGGTGAAATCCATTATGGAACCTCGCTTATTTCCCTACAAGCATCTCCCTGACTTTTTGTCCTATTTCTTTTGCTTTCTCAATGACATCCTTTTGACCCTCTATTGATATATATTTATCCTTTGATGGCACAGCTCCTTTGCCAAACAACAACGGAACTCCGCTTATCCCGCAGGCGCCTCCATATCCGCATGAAAGGCAGGCGATATTTCCTGTTCCGCTTACTTTCCCGACAACATTGATCCCTTCCATTTGCATAAAAGCAGCGATCTGGTCAGCGGCATGGTCTACGCTTGGTATTCCCCGCCCGACCCCGACTGCTACTGCCGCCCCAATTTTACCTTTATTGAGCATTCTTTGATCTTATTTTCAACAATATGCCAGTCGTCCGGCTGCTTGCAAATGTTGTCCCTGGCACAGCCAAGGCATGCCCTGCATGGATGGATATAGTACTCTGAAAGTTTAATGAATTCGTAATCAAGACCTGTTGCTTCAAGCACTGTTTTGACCAGCCTGTCGGTATTGCTATTGTTAACAGGGCTACCGCTTATTCCTAACACTTGCATTTTGAATCGCCTGCTGTTTTACTTCTGTTCTTTATTCTCTCTTTAATAAGTCTCCCGATTCTTTCTGCTTCTGCCATAACTTCAGGTTCATCTTTTACAGACCTGTAACCTATCTCCATGCCTCCGGCGCGAAGACTATTTCCCAGCCATTCACCAACCATTTTTTCAGCAGCCACCCCGACAGCGACTGTTGCAGCAAGCTTCCCGGCTGTCAGCAGTTTTATGTGCCTTTTTGAATAAAGCCTCTCTATAAACGCCTTTGTAAAAGCGCTTGCTGCACCATAGAATGTGGATGAACCGACAACTATAGCATCTGCTTCCATTACTTTTTTGGAAAGCCATTTGAAATCGTCATTGATTATGCATTCATTGGTTTGGACGCATTTCATACAGGCGATGCAGGGCCCTATTTTTATAGATGAGAGCTTGAAAAACTCGGTTTGTGCCCCCGTAGCTTCAAGTATTGCTTTTACCAGCGTATCTGTGTTGCTGTCCTTTGTGGGACTGCCGCTTATTCCTATAACTTTCATATAATATACCTCTTAAAAACCAATTTCTTATCTAAGTGAGTGTCGCTTTCTTTGCATATTCCAGGATCTTTTTATCCCTGGGCGAAATCTGGGGACTTTCAATGTTTTTTGTCAGGTCATCTATTCTTTCCTGGCTGAATCCCATCATCGAAAGCGCCATCGAGTGTGAAGCCACACAGTATTTACAGCTATTCGCAGCAGAAACAACTACTGCTATCTGTTCCTTGATCTCTCGCGGAAGTTCGCCGCCCATCAGCAATACCTTTGTTTTTTCCCAGTTTACCAGCAATAATGCCGGGAAGTGGGCATAGGATTTGAGATAAAATAAACAGGGCTCAGAGCCCTGCTCTTTCAACGATTACATCCGCAACCTTTTTTGCGTTCTTAAAAGGAAAATCGCTTGCTTTCAGCAGTTTTCCTGCCTGGCCTGCCGTCACTTCAAGGTCGCCTGCCTTGCAAGTGGTATTGGCGCCTTCCGGGAACGCAGACAGGAGTTGTTCCGGTGTCTTTATCGGGAACTTTGCGCCTGCAAGTCCTGCGACGATCTGTGCATGAATCTCTTCTTTTACGCTCATGATTTTTCCTCCATCATTGCTTTTATCTCACCTGCTGTTCTGGAGATAGGGCAGCCTCTGGCATGTTTTTCACATTTGAAACACGCACTTTTTACGGCATCTAACGATTTCTGTGCTTCTTCTTTTGTTACGGTTTTGTTTGTATATTTCCATTCGGGCATTTAATTCACCTCAAGAACATATTGGCAGGTTATTGGCATATACTTAGCCGTCATAAAAATATACCAACTACACTTAAATATACAAACATGACCTTTAAGGTTGTAATAGAAACCTTTTTAGCCTGATAAGACAAAACAACTTCTTATATGGTAAATAAAAAGGAGGACTCTTACAAAGAAATCCTCGAAATAAAAAAAAAGCTGTATGAGATACATAACGACATGAAGCGATTTGTCGAACAATCAAGCCAGCAGCATCTTGAACATGTACTTTCGGGTTCCCGCGCTAATTTTACGAATGCGATCATCGGGCATGTTCTTGATGATATCGATGGCGATCTTGAAAGTAATATGGTCAAAAAATGCCAGATGCGAGAGACCTGTAAATCAAACTTCACCGGATTCCTGCAAAAGAACGCAAGCCTGATAAAGCAGGATGAGGTTCATGAGGATGTTATTTTAAAAAACCAGTCGGATCTAAACGGGATGAGGAGCAATGCCCCATCGAAGCAATGCGAGAAATGTTTTTCAAATGTCCAGACGCTTTTCGGGAAGCAGGTCGATTTAATGCGGTCATTGCAAATATATAACACAGATAAAGAAAAGAAGCAGGATATATCAGTATTACCTGATGAACTGATTGTTAATGACATACTTGAGCCGCTATCCAATAAACAACGCCTGCAAATAATGAAAGCAATAGCATTAGAGACAAAAACCTTTTCAGCGCTCACAGAACTCACAGGACTTCGCGGGGGGAATTTACTTTTCCATTTGCAAAAACTGCTTGACAGCGGAATGATCTTACAGCGCCACGAACGGGGAGACTATATGATCACTGATAAGGGATTCAAGGTCTTAAGAAGTATAAGCGATATGTATTCGGTATTGAACTCATGAAGTTATACATTGTTCAGTAATAGGTGAAGTTATGGATACTTTGGATAGTGAAAATAAGACAGAATTCCAGACAGTGGAAGAGCTTATGATGACCCCTGCGCCTAAATTCAATGATGTTATGCGCTGCGTTTTTAAGATAAAGGATTATGAGATAGAGGTATATTTTTATCTTCTTGACCATTCCGGATCAACTATCGCTGAAGTTTCAGAGTCTCTTAAAAAGGATAGAAGTTCAATCCAGCGCTCACTTCAGACATTAATGGACAAAAGTATGATAGAACGAAAATTCAGGGTACTGGGCGCTGGCGGGTTTACTTATATTTACACATCTGTTCCGATTGAGGAAACAAAAATGATAATGAACAGGGAACTTAATGTCTGGTACAGGATGATGGGACAGCTCGTAACCAATTTTGAAAAACGATAATCGCTAGTGCTTATTTTACTCACTACTCCGCTGGATATTACTGGAATAACCCCAGATAGTAGGTTGAGGTAAAAAATATGAGTAGTAAGATAATAGCCATTGCACTGGTTTCCTTGATAATAGGAGCTGGCGCTGGCTATGTAATAAATGGAATGAACGTGAATAAAAAAATTTTGGAAAATCAGACAGAAATAAATTCCCTGCGCTCAGAGATAGACACTCTCAAGGCAACATCAGCGCCTCTGGAGAAAGACGCTGGCCTGTGGAGGCAGCTCAGGGCAACATATGCAGACCCAGTGCCTCCGGATATGCCAGACCATCTGATGAAAATGCTATCTGACGGCAAGATACTTTTCATACATTTAGATGGTCCCGTTGATAGAGCGAGGAATATCCTCTGGATTGGAGATGGCATACCAGGAAAATTCGTTAAAGCTGACCAGCCCGCAGAAGAAGGATATGTGCACTTTCACGGGATGAACGGCGGACATGGGCCGGCTGTAGCTGCGGGGACTCCGGGATTCTGGGTACGGCACATTGCAGTGAAGGAGTTCGAAGCCCCTTGGGGGCATGTAACTTCTGGCATTGATACAAACTTCATGCCCACCCCGCCGCCTGAGTAATGTAAAAGCTGCCTGCTTTCAAGGCAGCTATTTTTAGAGGTATTTATGTTAGACAATATAATTAAAGTTTTAAAAAACAAGTCGTATTTTGCTATTGCTTTGTTTTCTATCGCAGTTATGATCTACATTTATGCAGTATTCACAAACCTGACAATGGGAGCGCAAATAAATCCCCTCAGTGGTTTTTTGACTATTGTTATGTCAGTCCTTTCAGGAATTTATCTAACCATGTTCATATATAATCAAAGGGAGATGGGAATTAAAAAGCATGAAAAAACCGGCCTGGCAGGCATGTTTGTAGGTTTTTTCACATCAGCATGTCCAATTTGCACGCCCCTGCTGGTATCGCTGCTGGGAATATCAGCACCGCTGGCTTTCATTCTGGGCAAGAACCAATGGTTGGAAATAGCTTCCATCATGCTGCTTTTATTTGCCTTATTTAAACTCTCAGACAGCATGAATAATTGCGCATTGGTCAATCGTACTGATATACAAACATAACCTTGAAATTTATAATAGGAAACATTGAAATGAAGTTTTAATATATTCTATAATCGGGTGTGCTTATAATATTCACAACCTGAAGAGGGTTATTATCTATAAGGTAAATATAGAATTTGTCTGAAAAAGGCATATAAAACGGAGGAAAGAATATGATAAAAGTAGCAATTGTAGTGTTAGCAGATACGGAAACGCATGGGGATATGGCCAGAGTTCACAATGCACTTCTGGCAGTAAAAGAATTCAAAGATGCAAAAGATGAATTTAAGCTCATCTTCGACGGAGCAGGAACCAAATGGATCAAAGAACTTTCCAAACAGGACCATATGTTTCATGAGTTGTTTGATTCAGTAAAAGGCAAATCAACAGGAGTTTGCAGTTTTTGTGCCGGTGCTTTTGGTATCAAAGAGTGTGCAGTGGAATCTCACATTTCTCTCAGTGAAGAATATGAGGGACATCCGAGCTTCAGGGAATTGATAGCAGATGGTTACCAGATAATTACATTCTGAGTCCAGAATGCTCATTGAAAAATCGATTGAGCGGATTTATTTTTAAGTCCGTGTTTTTAATTACGCTGTGTCACATGGTTTATTTGTTTTTCCAACATTTTTTGAATATGCCCACTTCATCAAGGGCGCTATAGCTTTCGCATCGGCGCTGAATAATTCACATTTTTTTTTGATTTTTTGCTTTGACGCAATCCTTGAAAACGGGTTCAAACATACTGCAAAAATATTCAAATGCCTTTTTTGATGTTGTTGTGCCTTTTTCTGTGAGGGAATAGATGATATTCCTCCCATCTTTCTTCGATGTTACAAGACCATTATTCTGCAGGTGTTTTAATGCAGGATATATCGTGCCTGGGCTCGATTCCTGCTTATGTTCTAGCGTCTTATCCTGATCTGATCCGCGCCGAACTGAAAATCCCGGATGACCTGTCAATCATAATTGGAATTGCGCTTGGCTACAGCGATGCACAGCATCCGCAGAATAAGTTCAGGAGTCCCAGGCGACCTATACAGGAAGCTGTCAGGTTTAAGGGCTTCTAATCCTGCATTTTTGAAATGTCAACGGAAACCAGAACATGGATTACATCCGTTAACAAATGAACGTGAAGGCTTGTATATAAAAGTATATAGTTAGTATATTTTTATAACGGCTAATTATATAACCATTTCCGGCCAATTAATAAATGGTAAATTCAAAATATCATTATTGGGAGGTAAAATATGGCGGAACCTAAAATATTAATAGTGTATGCTTCGAGAACAGGTAACACGGAAAAACTCGCACAGGCGATTGCTGAAGGGGCAAGGGGCGCCGGCGGGGTCGGTGTAGAGTTAAAGAAAGCGAAGGATACTAAACCATCAGATGCTGGCGCTGATGCGTTCGCATTTGGTTCGCATTCGGCTTTTGAATATATGGCAGGTGAGCTTAAAAGCCTGTTTGAAGATTTGTATCCTGTAAGGGATAAACTGGCGGGCAAACCTTTACTGCTTTTCACTACAGGACAGGGAGGGCAGACTTCGGCTCTGGCATCAATAGATAAGGTGGCGGGCGTGTTCAATCCTTCCTGGGTTAAACCGGGTGTAGCTGTGCAGGGAGCGCCTCAAGATGAAGATAAAGCAAAAGGAAGGGAAATGGGCAAAAAACTTGCAGAGGCTGCAAAGAAAAAACTAAAATAATCACTTCGATTGCCATTTTCAAAGTTCAATCCGGGTCAGGGACTGGTATTAAGTTATTTTAATAAGGCTCTCCCTGACCGTATAAATGCACAACCGCGCTTATCCTGATACCGCCGTATCCTGTTTTGGGTTCTTAAAGGGATAATGCTTGCTTTTAGCAGTTTTCTGGAATGCTAAATTGATTTGAACCTTAAATATATAGGTTGTGACTGATTTACTCACTACTTGGAGAAGGTTATCTTACATTAAGATATTTATTGGATTGTCTGAAAAAGACACCTAATAAGGAGGTACAAAAATATGACAGGTTGTTGCACACCAAAAAAGACAACTGCGCCGAATGACGCATGTCCGTGCGGATCAGGAAAGAAATTCAAGGATTGCTGCGGAAAGAAATAAAGAAAGAGTAAATAAAGGAACAAGGTGATAATTAATGGCAAAGATGTGTACGATGGAAGGCTGTAAGACTTCCGAAGGAATGTGCAATCACGAAAAAATGATGGCTGTAATAGTAATGGTCGGCATCGTAGCGATTGCTGCAAAATTACTGAATGTGTTATAAATAGGGCAGATATTCTGCCCATTTTCAAAAACAATCCGGAGGAAAATAAATGAAAAGTTGCTGCTGTGAAAAAGAGGATAGCACAGAATGCCAGAATGAAAGACGGTCCGGGAAAAGCCAAAACATGACAGAAAGCGAATTACAGCATTCCTGTTGTGATATCAAAGAGCAAGGGGCTTCTATTTGCCCGGAATGCGGCAACACGGGAAAACCGATTATGGAAATAACAATGAGAAGTATTGTAAAAGAACCAGTGTTTGAAACTATCGGGAATCCGGATGGGTTCTATTTTTGTGAGACGCCCACCTGTGAAGTTGTATATTTCAATAATGAGCAGCAGGTTTATTTGCATAAACAGGAAGTAAAAGTAAGGGTTGGCATAAAAGAAACGGAAAATCCTGTTCCGGTGTGTTATTGTTTTGGATGGACGCAGGAGAGGATTTTTGACCAGATCAGGCAGCTGGGATATAGTACTGCTGTCAAGGAAATAGGTGCAAAAATAAAAGCCGATGAGTGTGCCTGTGATAAAAAAAATCCTTCCGGAAGATGCTGCCTGGGCGAAGTTAATAAAGCAGTTAAAAGGGGACAGGAGATATACGGAATAAAGAAAAATTAGATTCTGTAGCCTTAACCCTTGATGCCAGGTTCATCTTTTTCCCTGGCTCAAAGCTATTTTTAATTTGTTTTCATTTTTTTATTGAAAATCATTATAACCATGATACTTATATAATTGGCAATGAATAATATTATATATCTTGTACGCATTTTATTAATATAACTCTGCTATATATGCAGGTTTGGAAAAATAAATGTGTGAATAGATTACAGTAAAGCGCTAAGCCAGTCATCATAACTGGTTAGCTTGGGCTTTCTGAAAAGGTGTGTAAATATAAGCTGGAGTGACATTGACAGGTTTGCCAATAAAAATAATTAAAGATATAATAAAAAATATAATATTTGTTGTAATTATTTATATATCAATTTCGGCTGGTGAATCAGCGGCACAGGCTAATGGTGGATATATAACCCGGAACGATTTTGCAGTGAATTCATATACAGAACACTGGATGGGATTTTATGCTATTATCACAAATAATTCGATGACAATCGAGAATTTTGATATGAAAAATAATAAGGCTATTCAACATACTTTTCCGGGTATAACCGTACATAAGGGCGATTACCTGATCATAACGATTTCACCTTCACCTCCTGACCTTTCAGGATTGAAAGCAGGGAATATTGCATCCATTGATGAAATAACAGGTATGAGCGATGACTCAGGTTCAAATACATTCACAAATTCTTCTACCTACCGGATACCTTCTTCAGGAGCTGTACTTGCTGATGTGCCATCAATTTACATGTTAGATGGCATGGGGCATTATTCCAGGGAAGCATTACTTACAGATATTGATGGAGATCCGGTATTTGTTATTCAGGTAGCCGATTCCGGCAAAAATAATGAAACTTATTCTTTTCAATTTATGTTGCCTGACAATGGCAGATTATATTATTTATTTTATCTACAATCAGACATATAATAACATTTTTTAATGATTAAAGAGAGTAATCTATAAGCCTATAAATTCTATTGAGTACCCTATGTACCACCTTGAGTGCATTGAATGTCACAAGAAATATTCCGCAAAGGAAGTCATCTACACCTGTACCTGCGGTGGTCTGCTCGACATTATTTATGATTATTCGCAAATCAATATTACTAAAAACGATCTGAAAGGCCCGCTTTCTGTCTGGAAATATCGCACCTTGCTGCCGATAAGCATAGACCCGGTATCTCTTAATGAAGGCGGAACGCCGCTATACCGCGTTGACAGGATAGCAAAAAGTATCGGACTCAAGGATGTTTATGTCAAACATGAAGGCATGAACCCTACAGGCTCATTCAAGGACAGGGGAATGACAGTTGGTGTTACCAAAGCCATTGAACTTGGTATGAAAACAGTTGCCTGTGCGTCCACCGGGAATACGTCCGCATCTTTAGCTGTGTACGGGGCAAGGGCAGGGGTTCCCGCTGTGGTTCTTCTTCCATCAGGTAAAGTCGCCCTGGGAAAACTTGCCCAGGCACTTATGCATGGCGCAAAAGTGTTGAGCATCCGTGGAAATTTTGATGATGCGCTAAAACTTGTGCGAGACCTTTGCGACAGGGAAGGATTTTATCTTTTAAATTCTGTTAATCCGTATCGTCTTGAGGGACAAAAGACAATAGCTTTTGAGATCGCAGACCAGCTTGGATGGAAAGCACCTGACAGGCTTGTGCTTCCGGTCGGAAATGCAGGTAACATCACTGCAATTTATAAAGGATTCAAGGAATTAAAGAATCTTGGTCTCATTGACAGTGTTCCGAAAATGACCGGAATACAGGCGCAGGGTGCAAGCCCTGTTGTTACGGCAATAAAGAATAACTCTGTTGCAATAACGCCTGAAGGTCACCCTGAAACAATTGCAACAGCTATCAGGATTGGAAATCCGGTAAATTCAATAAAAGCCTTAAAGGCGATCCGGGAATCCGGAGGGACTGCCGAAACCGTAACTGATGAGGAAATAATAAGCGCCCAGCAGGAACTTGCGTATCTTGAGGGGATAGGAGTAGAGCCTGCCAGTGCATCATCCATCGCAGGCCTTCGGAAACTTGTGAACCTTGGCGTTATTGATAAAGATGAAATAGTGGCATGTGTCACGACAGGGCATTTGCTCAAGGACTCAGAACACGTACTTTCTGTATGCCCCAGGCCCATGGAAATCGATGCGACGATTGAAGCTGTGAGAAAAGCTGTTTTGTTGAAATAACTTTTTAGGGAACAAATAATTTAATATTTTGAAGAGTCATTGTTGTAATTAGCACTTGTTTCATTGGGGAATGAAAATATGAATAGAAAGTTATTATTAATTTTATTTGCATTGATCGTGATTTTAATAGCTGCAATTTTTTATTATGGCATGAAACCATCAGTTAAATCCGAAACTCTTCCCGATATCAAACTTCTTCAAGGGTTCAGGATCGATATTTTTGCGGAAAATATGGGTGGAAGTCCAGTATCGTATCCCGGCCCGAATCCGGGTCCAAGGATGATGCTATTGAAAGATGGAGTATTATTTGTCACAGTCCCAAACATGGGAAGAGTTGTCGCCCTTCCTGATAGGAACAATGACAAGAAATCCGATGAAACAATAATATTCATCGACAATCTCAATAATCCGCATGGTATTGATTACTATGAAGGCTGGTTCTATATAGCGCAGGAGAACAGGGTTATCAGGGTAAAAGATAACGATAATAATTTTATCGCGGACAGGGATACAATAGAGGTTCTAATAGACAATTTGCCTACGGGTGGTCATTTCACAAGAACCCTGAAAATACATAATAACAGTTTATTCGTGAGTATCGGTTCATCATGCAACGTCTGCATAGAGGAGAATGAAAGAAGAGCCGCGATCCTGAAATGTACTCTTGACGGGAAAGACTGCAAGGTTTTCGCAAAAGGTTTAAGAAATGCCGTGGGTATGGTTATTCATCCGGTAACGGGACAGATGTATGCTACTGAAAATGGCCGGGACTATCTTGGAGATGACCTGCCTCCTGATGAGGTCAATCTTATCGAGGAAGGCAAAAATTATGGCTGGCCAATATGTTATGGCAAGAATATCCATGACACTGGTTTTGATAAGAATGTGTATATCAGGAACCCCTGTATGGAACCGTTTGAAACTCAAAGCCTGATCGACCTTCAGGCACATTCTGCGCCCCTGGGACTTGCTTTCTACTATGGCGATAATTTCCCGCCAGAATACAGGGGTAATCTCTTCGTAGCCTTTCACGGCTCATGGAACCGCAAAGTTCCGACAGGTTATAAAATCATCAGCATAGACATGAAAGATTATTCAGTGAATGATTTTGCTACTGGCTGGCTAAATAACAGCAATGTACAGGGAAGACCTGTGGATATTATCGTTGCAGATGACGGTTCGCTTTTTGTGAGCGATGATAACGCAGGAAAGATTTACAGGATATCTTATGGGGAGTGAGCCTTTGGATTCAAATCAAGAAAATAAGAAAATAATACTCGAAACAGAACCAGACGTGAAGCCTTCGGAATTATTTGTAACTGCCTCACCCCATGCCGTTGATAAGGCCATGAAAACATCACGTAAAATTGATGAAGCCAAAATTTCCGAAACCGTCTAATGAAATCTCGTCTCTTACAGGGCGCCCACTGGCTCATAAGATGGCTCCTTATTCAGATTGATACTGGCTATCACTGGCAAAGGATGATTTAATTTCAGACCTGTCAATATCCAATCTTCAAGAGTAGAGTGCAATTCATCTTCACATTCACGTAATGTTGAACCAAATGCTATCACTCCTTTACAGGGAGGAATCCGCCCGCTGAATGTACCATCTTCATGTTTATCATAGACAGCCTGCGCCATCATCTGATTCACATAATCGGTCAGAATATATCGAATTGCCATTCATCTCTAATTAGAGCAAATATTGACTATAAAGTTTACGGTAAAATAGTTAAATCCTTATTTTCTCGAAAAGCTTATCCTTCTCTCTCCAACCAAAACCCGCCACGCACCCCGCCGCACGCTCAACCCCCTCATGTAATTAAAATAATATTTCCGAAGTTTGGCCTTTTGGACATCACAATTTTTAAATCTCAGTATTAGATTATTATCCGACTATTGACAATATTGGTTTCAATCTGAGCTTTCTTTCGAATTATCGAGTTGCAAAGAGTGCATCTGTCCATTTCCGGTTCAAGATCTAATTGAAATTCTGATCGCATTTCCCGGAGCTGCTCCATGATTGCAGAAGATCTGACAAGATATGCTCGTATCCCTTTTCGTATCGCTTTTCTGATAAGTAAAGCATCTTGTGAAATAAGTATCCTGTCTTCTTTTTCGGCCAATTCAAGAAGCAAATCATCCTCATTTTCCTGCTTCCTGATCTCAAGAGTATCATACCCAAAAATGCGAAGCCAGCGTGAGAGCCTTCCCAGCATCCGATCTGAAATGAATTTCATGATATAGCAAATAGAAAGAACGGATTTATTCATGTTTCGCTTTATAATCATATTTTTTACACCAGACCTATCTAAAATCAATTTATTTTTGGGGTAAAATCAAGACCTTATAGCAAATTATAATATTGTTCCAGTGAATCAGTCCTATGGGGTAACTGCGAGTTTTTTATGAACTGGTTAAAGAAACTTTTTAGGGAGAAAATTACCATAGATATTATAGAGAAATATAAAGAATACAGGAAAATCAGCAAGGAACTAAATCATAAAATAATGGATAAATGCCTTGATCCCGATGTATTCAAGAGATCGGCAAGGTTGCTCGGTGCGGCAAGAGGTGATGTTTTAATACTTTATAATGAGGACGAAATGAACATTTTAATGGATTTTGCCTTGCGCGAGTACAAAGTAAATAAGCAAACAACTGTTGAGATTTATCGAGAGAAAATTGGTTGGGAAAATGAAATTGAGAAAGAGATTTTGGATGCTTTCATTTCGTCTTATACATCTTTATTCAAGATTACCTCAATTTCAAAATCAGAAAAATCGTTAATCTTGGAGGATATTTTAGATAAGAAGGATAATATTAGAATAATAGACCGCGCTCTAAGCAAAAGCGCTGAACCCGGATTGCTAGTGTTTATTAGGATTGTTCCTTTTAAAGATTTTAATATGTCTGCAGGCATATTGTTCGCTTTTTATGGCGAATTGGAAAAAGATATACTTAAAAAATATAAAATGTTAAGTAAAAAGGTTAGATCAGACAATGAGTCTGTAAAGCGATTTGTTTCATTTTATAAATTGAGTAAAACCAATGGCATAGAGGTAAAATATTCGTAGAAGGTTTCATCCAATATGGCATATCCGGCTTCACGCTTTCTGCAGTGGAAATCCCGCATTAAGGAATTAAAATACTCCTTATGCGCAACCCTCAGAAGCGATACCGAAAAGAGAAATGATCATAATGAAGAACATTATTACTTCTGAAATTGTAGTGGCATATTCTTATTGTTCTCGGAAGGCATTCCTTCTCCTTTTCAGTAACGAGAAGAAGGAACCTCATGAGTACGTCTGCCTTCTTGAAAAACAGGCAAGCATTAATCAGGCTAAATATCTAATTGCCCTCAAACAAGATAATATCTCTGTGAGTCGCTATGACCCTGATAATATCGATAGTAGTAGTGATTTTCTTATCGAAGCAACACTCAAGGCTCATGATTTAGAGCATACTGTGATGTTCTAATGAAAGTACGGAATAGCTCATCCTCCGGCAACTACAGTTATGAACCAACGATTGTTGTTGGAACGCAAAGTATTACGGAAGAGCTAAAAATCAAATTAGCGTTTGTGGGCCTTGTTCTTGGAGATGTGCAGAAAAAGCTCCCTATATCTGGATCCATCGTTGGAACAGAAATGAAAACTCATAAAGTAAAACTGGATAATATTTACAAGAAACTCAGACCCATCATCCAAACTTTGAAAGAATGGATAACAACATCCCCCATGGAATCATCTCAGGTTATTTTGAACAGACACTGCCCATACTGCCAATTTCAGAAAGAGTGTACGGAGAAAGCAGAAAAGAATGATGATCTTAGCCTACTAAGTAAGATGACTCCAAAGATTATTCGTCGGTACCACAAGAAAGGCATCTTCACAGTTAACCAGCTCTCCTATTCGTTTAAGCCAAGAAGAAAACGGAAGCGAAAAAAAGAGATGCCTGCACGTCTTAATCTAGAGCTGCAAGCTTTGGCAATAAGGACAGGAAAGATATACATCCAAGAACCCCCAGAATTGCCCAGACACCAAGTCGAGTTGTTTTTTGACATAGAAGGCATACCAGATCAAAATTTCTACTACTTAATGGGTCTACTCGTGTGCGAGAGCGATAGCAGGATCTATCATTCCTTCTGGGCAAACACCATCCAAGACGAAGAACGAATCTGGAGTGAACTTCTTGAAAAGGCAAACAAATATCCTGAAGCTCCCATCTACCATTATGGCAGTTATGAACCAAGAGCTATTGATAGACTGACAAAAAGATATCAGACAAATTGTGATGGATTTAAGAAGCGTTTGATCAATATCAATTCGTACATCCATGGAAAGGTGTATTTTCCAGTGAGGTCTAACAATCTGAAGGATTTGGGTAAATTCATAGGGGCATCATGGACTTCTCTTGACGCTTCTGGGCTACAAAGTCTTGTATGGCGACATCTCTGGGAGGATAATCGAAATAGTGATTACAAGAAAATGTTAGTTACATACAATGAAGAAGACTGCCGAGCTCTATTGTTGTTGACCGAACGACTTTCAGAAATTAGTGAAACTGCTGATTTACAGGCGAATATCGATTTTGCTGATCAGCCAAAACAGAACACAACAGAAAGAGGTAGTGAAATACACAGAAAATTTGAGGAGATACTGAAAAATGCACACGCTGATTACAACAGGAATCGAATAAGCATTCAAACAACAAGAACCATGGAAAGTGATAGAAATAAAAAGCGCGGCGCATTGAAAGGTCATCAGGGGTATAAAAGAATAATCCCTTCAAGCACAGGAAAAGTAATTCGATTACCAATGCAAAGAGAATGTCCCATCCATAAAGGTATTCCTCTCCACATATCTGAAAAAACGGCTAAAAGAATCATTGTTGATCTTCACTTTACTAAGAATGGGTACAGAAAAACTGTTACAGAGTACGAGGGCACTGAAGGCTACTGCAAAAGGTGTGGCAAATACTATACTCCACTTGGTATCCAGATACTTGGTCGTCAGTTGTTTGGGTATTACTTTCAAGCATGGGTAATCTATCAGAGAATAATCCTTCGTCTGCCGTATCGAGTAATTAATCAAGTGATGGAAGACATGTTTAGTGAAAGAATGAGCGAAGGTACTATCCTAAGCTTCATCAGCCATTTTGCTCAGTTCTATTATTAAGTGAAAAATAATAATATATAATTGAATAATATATAAGAAAAATAAGTATAATAATACGCTGAAATCGCATCTATAACAACTATGAGTATTAAATTATATTAAAAATATCATAGTGCTTATAGATCTGATTTTTTCCTATTATTAAGTCAAAATGAATAATATATAATTAAATAATATATAAAAAAATATGATTTAATAATGCACTGAAATCGCAACTATAGCAACTATGGCTATTAAATTATAATTTAAAATTTTATATCGAATCAAATTGATATATGTGCGATGAGCCATGAGGCATGTCGGAGCGTGCGGATGTGCGAATGTGGGGCGTGCGGGCGCGTTAGCGCAGAGAGAGAGAAGTCGAAAAGCTTATCGTAAGCTGTGTGAAAGTAATGTCACAATATGAAAGAGCTTCTCTCCTGGGACCAGACACTTTTCAAAGACAGCGAATTATTTGAACTTGACCATATCCCTGAGCATTTTCTTCACAGGGATACACAACTTTCATCCCTCATGCATTGCATCCGGCCTGCCCTGGGCGGAGGGCGGCCTCTGAACAGTCTATGTATAGGCGCTCCAGGTACCGGGAAAACAACAGCAGTTCAAAAGGTATTCGAAGAGATCGAAAAACATTCTGAAAAGCTGGTGCCTGTGCTCGTTAATTGCCAGGTCAATTCAACACGATACGCTGTATTTTCACAGATATTCAAGAAACTCATTGGTTATGCGCCGCCAGCATCGGGCGCCTCTTTTAAGAAAATATTCGGCGATGTTGCAAAATATATAGTTGAGCATGAAAAAGTTCTCATCGTAGCGCTTGATGATATGAATTACCTGTTCTATGACACGGAGGTCAATGACGTCCTGTACTCACTTCTGAGGGCTCATGAAACACATCCGGGCGCGCGAATGGGGGTTATTGCAATACTCAGCGACACGGGTGTTCCCCATATACTTGATCCCAAAGTTGAATCTGTGTTCCTGCCTGAAGAAGTGAAATTTCCGCCATATTCGATCGATGAGATACGCGATATCCTGTCAAACCGCGCAAAGTTAGGGTTTTACCCGGATGTGCTTGACGCAAGCGTTCTTGAAAATATAACACAGCATACTTTCGCACTTGGTGATCTGCGCGTGGGTATTGACCTATTAAAGCGCTCAGGACTCAATTCGGAAAAGCGAGCAAGTAAAACAATTGCCCTGGAAGATGTTGAGTCAGCGTATGAGAAATCCCGGCTTGTGCATCTTTCCTATATGATGCGTACTTTGAAAAAGGATGAAAAAATACTCCTTGGATTAATAGCGGATTCTCCTCAATCCAATTCAGGCGACCTTTATGAAAAATTCCACCAAAAGACTTCGCTTGGATACACGAGGTTTTATGAATTGCTGAACAAGCTTGGCTCTTTCAAGCTTATAGATACTGATTTTACAGGTAAGGGGGCGCGCGGAAGAAGCCGCATTGTTACACTTCGGTTCAAACCTGAAGAAGTAAAAGTGAGATTGTAGATAAGACTGTAGATAAGATTGCCGATAAAAGATTCAGATAAGAGATTGCCGATAAAAGATTGTACATAACAGATTTTATACAACTATATCTGCGTTCATCTGCGTTTATCTGCGGTTTATTATTTCATTGATTATTTTGGATTCTCCGTATCGATTTAAAAAACTATATATACCTTTATTGTCTATAATAGCTACCCAAAATTTTAATTCAAATAGGAGAAAATAAATGTCAAATCAAGTACAACCAATACTTCCACTTGCACCGGTAGAGCGAATAATCAGAAAAGCAGGAGCAGACAGGGTAGCAGAAGACGCAGGCGTTGAGCTTGCAAAAGTCCTTGAGGAATATGGCATAGAAATTTCACGTGAAGCCATAACCCTTGCAAAACATGCAAAGAGAACAACTGTCAAAGAAGAAGATATCAGGCTTGCTGTTGCAAGATTGAAGAAACCGAGCTTTACCACATAACACATAAATTTACTTTTTTCATTTTTTTTTATTGTGTTTTCGTATGACTATCGAAGAGAATCTTGGTTATACTTTCAAAAATAAATATTTCATTAACCGCGCCCTTACGCGTAAAGCCTATGCTCTTGAACAAAAACAGCAAAATATCGAGTGTGAGGACCAGGAAATTTACCGGACGCTGGGTGATGCTGTCCTGAAAACTGTTTTGATCGATCTTTTGATCAAAAGTGGCGTTAATTCAAGAGGGGAGATAACAAGCAGGAAGAAGAGCCTTGAAAGGGAAGAAGGGCTTGCACAACTCAGTAAAAAGCTTGGGATCGGCGCATATCTTAAATTAGGGAAAGGCGAGGGCAAACAAAAAGCAGATGAAGAACCTTATGTGCTGGCAGAGACTTTTGAAGCAATTATTGGGGCTATATATCTTGATGGTGGGTTTCTGGCCTGCAAAAGAATAATAGAGAAGTTATTTAACATTTAGTATGAAAACATGATATTACGCCTTCTTTTCAAGTTCTTCCCTTATCTTCTGAAAATCCTCTTCCAGGCCTGACCTGTACGCAGGATTGTAGAGCACTGCAGCAGGATGGAAGGTAGGTATTACAATGACAGGCAGGCCAAAAAGGTTCTCTTTATATTCCCGTCCTCTAATTGCGGTTAATCCCTCGACCTTAACGTTCACCTTTGAAAGAATATACCTTGTTGAATGTTTTCCCAGCGTTGCGATAACCCTGGGCCTTATTACCTGTATCTGTCTATCAAGATATGCAGTGCATGCCTCAACTTCGTCCGCTTTTGGCTCCCTGTTCTTCGGAGGCCTGTGCTTGACGATATTACTGATATAGACCTCTTCCCTCCTGAGATTGATGCCTGAGATAAGCCTGTCCAGGAGCTTTCCTGCGCTCCCAACAAAAGGTCTTCCTGCCAGGTCTTCCCTGTATCCCGGCGCCTCGCCTATCAGCATAAGGGAGGCTTCAAGGTTTCCCTCTCCGGGAACAGGGTTTCTTGCGTACTGCCAGAGGCGGCATTTCCTGCAGACCTGCACCTCACTAACTATCTCGTCCATAAGTTCCTGCTTTGACATGATCTTCAAGTTCCTGCTGTTATCCTCCCTGTTATGATTAGCATGGTTTTATTTACACAGAGTTAAGATATATATCTGGTGAGAGTGTGAAGTACATTGAGCTTGTTGATCTCTACGAAGCGATAGGAGCAACAACGAAGCGCCTTGAGATTACACGCTATATCGTAGATTTTTTAAAAAAGATACCCGGCAGGGTGATAGATAAGATCGTTTATCTTACGCAGGGCAAGCTTTACCCGGATTTTGCTGGAGTAAATGTGGGGATAGCTGAGAAAACAGCTCTAAAGGCACTATCGGCAGCTACAGGGCTTTCTCCGGAGAGAGTAGAGAGAGAACTAAGGAGCAAAGGGGATATAGGCACTGCTGCAGAGGGCCTTCTAAAGGCAAAAAAACAGGTGGAACTTCCTGAAAAGGAGCTTATGGTACAGGATGTCTATGATGCTCTTGATAAGATTGCAAGAACAACCGGGGCGGGAAGTGTGGATGCTAAGGTAAAAGCCCTCTCAGGGCTGCTTATGGACGCAAAGCCTGTAGAAGCCAAGTATATTATGCGTACGGTCACAGGAAAAATGAGACTGGGCATAGCAGATATGACTATTCTTGAAGCCCTGGCCCAGGCATATGCAGGGAAGGAAGCCAGGAAAGTGATAGAAAGAGCGTATAATCTCACCTCTGATCTGGGAGATGTTGCTAAAACGCTATGCACAGAGGGTATAGAAGGCATAAAAAAGTATCATGTTAAGACAGGAAGACCTGCCAGGATGATGATGGCCCAGCGCCTTGAGGGTGCGAAGGAGATCATCGAGAAACTCGGGAAAGCGATATGCGAGTGGAAGTACGATGGCGAGAGAATCCAGATCCATAAACAGGGAGATAAAATATTGCTATTCTCAAGACGGCTTGAGAATATCACAGAGCAGTATCCTGATGTAGCAGACCTTGCGAGGAAGAGTATCAAGGCAGACAATGCAATAGTAGAAGGGGAGTGCGTTGCAGTTGATAATGATACCGGCGCTATGCTCCCGTTCCAGGTATTGATGCACCGCAGGCGAAAATATGGGATTGAGAAAGCTGCCAGGGAATTCCCCGCCCATATGTACCTTTTCGATGCCCTGCTTATCGAAGACGATGACCTGACCCAGATGCCGTTGATTGAACGCAGGGAGGTATTGAAAAAATCAATAAAAGAGACGAATGGGTTCAGGCTGGCGCAATCCCTGATATCGGATGATGCCAGGGAAATAGAGGCGTTCTTTGAGAGCGCTATAGAGAACGGGTGTGAAGGGCTTATATTAAAAAGCGGCGCATCGGGTTATCAGGCAGGAGCTAGAAGCTGGCTCTGGATAAAACTCAAGCGCAGCTACCAGTCAAAGATGATCGAGCCAATAGACGTAGTAATAGTAGGCGCTCTTATGGGCAGGGGCAAGAGGTCAGGAAGCTATGGAGCACTTCTGGTATCTGTTTATGACCCCGAAAAGGATGTTTTCCCCACAATAACCAAAGTGGGAAGCGGCTTTACTGATGAAGACCTGAAGACCTTGCCTGAACTCCTGGCGTCGTATGAACTTAAGCACAGGCATGCAAGGATAGAGAGCAAACTTGAGGCTAATATCTGGTTCGCTCCTGCTGTTGTAATTGAGATAATCGGGGATGAACTTACCTTAAGCCCTCTTCATGTATGTGCTTATAACATGATAAGAAAGGATGCCGGCATAGCTGTCAGGTTCCCCAGGTTCACGCACAGGTGGAGGAAGGATAAGGCACCCGAAGATGCTACTACCGTGGAGGAGATAGTTGATATGTACAGGGCTCAGTTGAAAAGAATTAGCGAATAGGAGAATTTTAGTCAAAGAGACACAACAGAAGATATAATTGAAAGATTCCTATGAAGAACCAGGAAATAGCCAGAATATTGTATGAAATCGCCGAATATTTGCAAATGGAAGGCGTAGCTTTCAAGCCCCAGGCATATAGAAAAGCAGGTCTTGGACTTGAGACATTCGATCGCGATATAGAAGATTTGTATAGGGAGGAGGGGCTTAAAGGGCTAAAAAAAATCCCCGGGGTGGGCGAAAGCATCGCGCAAAAAATTGAAGAATACCTCAAGACTGGTAAAATAAAATATTATGAGGATTTTAAAAAGAAAATACCAGCTAGCGTCGAAGCCCTGACTGCCGTGGAAGGCGTGGGGCCAAGAAAAGTTAAGATAATCTATGAAGAGCTGGGTATCAAAAACCTGGACGAACTGGAGAAGGCGGCGAAAGAAGGAAAAATAAGGGAATTACCCGGTTTTGGGGAAAAAACAGAAAAAAATATCCTGGAAGGTATCGCGTTCCTGAAAAGAGAGAAGGGCAGATTTCTCCTGGGAGAGATCTTGCCCACAGCCAGAGAAGTATTCGCGAAACTGGAAAAGTTGAAAGAAGTTGAAAAGTTGTCTATGGGCGGTTCGGTGAGAAGGATGAAAGACACTATAGGCGATCTGGATTTTTTGGCCATTTCTGAAAATCCGGAGAAAGTAATGGATATTTTTGTTTCATTGCCCGGCGTGGTCAGGGTGTGGGGGAAGGGCGCCACCAAAACATCTGTGCATATGAGCCAGGGGTTCGATATGGATATCAGGGTTATTCCTAAAAAGAGCTATGGTTCGGCTTTGCAGTACTTTACCGGTTCCAAAGAACATAACATACATTTGCGCAAGATCGCCATTGAAAAGGGATTAAAGTTAAATGAATATGGCGTTTTTAAAGGGCAAGAGATGGTGGCGGGAGAAGATGAGGAAGAAGTCTACAAGATTTTGGGCTTGAACTGGATGGCGCCGGAATTAAGGGAAAACACGGGAGAAATCGAAGCCGCGATTCGCGAGGCTCAAGGCAAACCCGATGGTTTACCGAAACTTATTGATTATAAGGATGTAAAAGGAGATTTGCATTATCATTCGCGGTGGCAGGAAAGCGATGGCACGCCGATTGAAGAGGCGGCTCTGGCTGCCAGGGATTTTGGCTACGAGTATATCGGCATTTCCGAGCATACCAAAACTTTGAAGATAGAACATGGTTTAGACGAGAAACAATTGCTTCACCATATTTCTGAAATAGAGAAAATTAATTCTCGCCTGAGCCAGGGCTCTGGCGGGCAGTTAAAATTCAGGGTGTTGAGTGGCTGTGAGGCCAACATTATGCAGGACGGATCCATCGATATCGACGACAAAGTTTTAGCAAGACTCGATTACGTGATTGCTGGCGTCCATTCCCATTTTAAGATGCCAGTGGAAAAGATGACAGGGCGGATTATCAAGGCAATGGAAAATCCCCATGTGGACATCATTTCCCATCCTACCGGAAGGCTGATCATGAAGCGCGAAGAATACCAGATTGACGTGGAAAAAATCCTGGAGGCGGCCAGAGAAACGAAAACTGCCCTGGAAATAAATTCCTATCCAGAGCGGCTGGACATGAAGGATGTCTACATTAAAAGAGCCAGGGAAGAAGGGGTGAAGATGGTTATCAATACGGATTCCCACAACCCTTCCCAATTACATTATATAGAATACGGCATTTCCCAGGCGCGCCGCGGCTGGGCTGAAAAAGAAGACATTATAAACTGCTGGCCAGTAGAGAAATTACTAAAGTTTTTTAACGAATAAGGTACCTAAATTATGCATATTTTAATTTTACATATAACTCTCATTCTGGTACAATAATAACCTTCAAAGATTCCCTTGCCTGCCCTGCAATCTTAAATCCCTTCTGGATATCCTCCAGTCTTACCCTGTCAGTTATCATATCCCTGACATTGATCTTCTTATCTTTGATCAATGCAAGCGCCTCTTCAAGATCAACAGGTGCTGCGCCATAGCTTGATACAACGCTCAATTCATTTCTCCAGAAATCTTCAACAGGTATTGAGAGATTCTTATTCGGGATAGCAAAGAGCATTATTACCCCTTTCTTATCAATGTACCGAAATGCTGCTTCAAAAGCAGGCATTGCTCCTGTGCACATGATTATCCTGTCAGCTTTCATGTCCAATTCTTCACTGGCATTAAAAATCTCATCTGCCCCGAAAACACTTGCCTTTTCCAGCCTGTAATCATTGATATCTGTCGCAATGACCCTTGCATTTTTTAATTTTGCCAGAGCAATATTCAACAGGCCAGAGATCCCGGAACCCATGACAAGAACGGTCTGGCCAGCTCTGACATCGATTAATCTTTGCGCTCTTACAACACATGCAAGAGGCTCGATCATCGTCCCTTCTTCATAAGAGATATTGTCAGGAAGAAGGTAAGTTCCGCTCTTCACATTGATTTCCGGTATCCTTACAAATTCACTGAATCCGCCTGGGTCGTAATTACCTTTATGCAGCGTTTCGCAGGCCGTATGATTTCCTGAAATACAATACCTGCATTCGTTGCATGGGACATGATGGCTTACGAAAACCCTTTGACCGACTTTGAATTTATCAGACTTTGATCCAACTATTTCGCCTGTCATCTCATGGCCAAGCACCCGCGGGGCTTTCTTGATCCTGTACCATTCCATCAGGTCGGTCCCGCAAATTCCTGAGGCTTTGACCTTTACAAGTATTTCCCCGTTTTTTATTTCAGGTTTTGGTCTTTCTTCTATCCTGATATCGTTATTGTTGTAATATACTGCGGTTTTCATAATTATTATATTTCTCTGTATACTATAAATCTTCAATTAGAACCTATCCGAAAAGTCAAAACCACAGAGGTCACAGAGAGCACAGAGACGTGTTTAAAAAATCTCTGTGTTCTCTGTGACCTCTGTGGTTCATTCGGAAATATACAATTTATTGATTTTTCGGATAGGCACTTAGTCTAAATCGAACGCGGATGACGCTGATTACGCGGATTTGCACGGATAATCCGCGCGTATCCGTACCATCCGTCCAATCCGTGTTCTATGTCCAGGCATAATTTACTTTTTCGATTGTTCATAAATCTCGTAAGCCTCATCCACCGGCTTACCGCCATGGACGATCGCCCTTACAGCCTGTATCATACCCACAGGGCTGTCACTCTGGAAAATATTCCTTCCCATATCAACACCAACTGCGCCATCTGATATTGCCCCATGTGCCATTTTCAGGGCATCAATTTCAGGCAGCTTCTTCCCGCCTGCTATTACAACAGGCACTTTTCCGCATGCTTCAACTACTTTCTCGAAACCCTCAGTATAATAGGTTTTTATGATATGCGCCCCGATCTCAACGCAAATCCTTGAAGCAAGGCCAAGGTAGCGCGCATCCCGGACCATTTCTTTCCCGACAGCAGTTACTGCAAGCACAGGGATCCCGTATTTTTCACCGTCATCAACAAGCTTTGAAAGATTTTCTATTGTCTCTTTTTCATACTCCCCGCCTACATATACGGAGCATGTGATCGCTGATGCGTTTATCCTTATCGCATCTTCTATGCATGTCGTTATGGTCTCATTGGATAATTCCTTCAGGATGCTTTGTCCGCCGGAAACGCGTAAAATTATTGGAATATCCACAATTGGCTCTATCCAGTTCCTGATCGCACCCCTTGTTATCATCAGAGCATCAGCATATGGCAGTAACGGTTCAACTGTCCTTCCCAGGGTAGAAAGCCCGGTCGTCGGGCCCTGGAAATAACCGTGGTCAACAGCAAGCATTACGCAACGCCCTGTTTTGGGCTTGATTATCCGTGAAATCCTGTTCTTCATTCCCCAGTCCATTTTAAATTACCTCCTATTTCCTATTATT
This sequence comes from Candidatus Methanoperedens sp., assembly GCA_049301735.1. Taxonomy (GTDB): domain Archaea; phylum Halobacteriota; class Methanosarcinia; order Methanosarcinales; family Methanoperedenaceae; genus Methanoperedens. The sequence continues at coordinate 10,911 of JBAQLI010000186.1, read as the reverse complement.
CAGGCCTGACGAGCAAATAACCTTTTTCGATCAGCCAGTGATGGAATTCATAGGTCGTATGCAGGCAGTTTTCCTTGCATATTTCCCTCAGGTCATTATAATCTTCGCAAGTCTGCTCTTTCTTATTCATCATCAATTGTACGGGACATCCAATGTCATTACAGTATTCTCTTCGTTTATACTCAATAAATCCCTTGATTGCCACAATCACAAAGCGGTCTCTGGATACTTAATAGTTTCGGAAAAGAGAGGGCGTTTCAAGTCATGTTAATAAATTGAAACAGTTTTAAAAAATGAATATAACAAAAAATTATACCCATTTTTTAAATTGGAAATACGATAAGCCTAAGGACATGTTTTAATAGTCAAACTTCTATCTTGTATTTCAGGCTACAATTTTATAGTAAAATTATAGGATTTCTCATTACATCTGTCTTTAAAAGCATTTGTCAATCTTATAAATTTAGATTGTTTTAATTTTATTATTTCACCAATCTTTTCATGTAAATAAGATATTCCTTTTGGTGTTATTCGCCACTCATTATACTTAATATTAGAAATGCATTCCTTTAATACTAGTTTATATCTAATCCAAGCCAATTCATTTCTCCATTTTGGCTCCTCGGATGATTCTCCAATTGGTATTAAATCTAAATCTTCTTGAGTAAAATTTAAGTATTTCTTACCTTCAATATTATCAAGCACTTCCTTTTTTGTCCCACATCCACCTATATCTTCGATGGATAATAATAATGCAAGTATGTTTTCTTCTTCTTTTTTTGTAACTATATATTTATCCATGATTATTATTCTTCATATCGATAACTCAATTCTGCTGAACATATCAGATTAAGAATTTTTTTCATAACTTTGTTTAATTAAAGTCATCAGATATAGCAATTCATCACCTGGAGAAAAGTTAATCTCATAATCACCATTCCCCCAATGTCCTAAATTAGAAACATCTCTTGCAATCTTATTAGGGTCATTTAATTGTCCCTTACCTAAATTTAGCCAAATTTTTAATTTTCTTTTTTGAGGCAGTATACCCACAAAATTTCTCTGAGAATCAAACCCTATATAATTACCTCTTGGAATTACTTTTATATTTTCATCTATTGCAAGAATTTGATTTTTTAATGTATTATATAATTCATTAATTTCTTTCGGAACTGATTTTAAAAATCCGTCTTCAGTATCAATTATATTATCTTTAATTATTATATCTGATTCATCTTCTATGATATTAATGGATGGAATTTCCTTTCTAAGTCGACCAATTTCTGAATTAAAAAAAGAAATTTGTTCATTAATACTCAGGAACTCTTGTATTTCTGATTTTATTTTCGGTTCCAAATGTTCTATGGCATTTATTAACACCTCGATATTATGATATTTATCTTTTATTGACTTTGCTTTATTTTCTAAATTTAGAATGTCTCTTTGCTTTTTATTGATTTCCTCTTGTTTGGCTGATATTTCATTCTCTAATATCTCTATATTTTTGGATATTTGCTCAAAACCTATATCTCTTTTCAATAGAGACAGTAATTTATTGATAATTTCTTCTTTCTGTAAATCTTTTAAACTGAATGAGAGTACTAATCTTTCTTCAAACGATTTTCGCTTCCAAAAAGGACTGAAAAAATAAAACAAGTTTCCATTTGTGAGAATAGATAGAAGCGAATCCATATTGTAGGAATATCTTTTAATTTGTGGAATATGCGAGTCGATGTCTTCATTAGCCCCTTTTACCTCTATAAGAATGGGCATCTCAAATCCCTTGATAAAAATATCGGGTCTATCAGTACCATAGTTGTGTTCTGCGTCTAAATAGTCAGAATGCTCCAAAATCCTCAATAGTTCATTTACTACATGGATTTTTACATTTTCTTCATTGTATTTATTTATATTTATAATATTTTTATCGGAGATTTCCCTTAATCGTTTAACAATTTCATCTTTTTGCATATTTCTACCATATATTGTAACATTTCTTATTCAATCTCTTCATTATAAGGGATTCGATATTCCCCAGCCTGCTCTGTTATTCTCTCTTCAGTAATTAGCGCCTTCAAAGCATTGTGAATATCGTCTGGATGGTCTGACGAAAAGATATCACGGATCTGTGAATAATTCAGGCCGTTATTATCTCCGAGTATTCGGATCGTCTGAAAAATACGCTCTTTCATAACCTTACGCGGCACACCTTGCATGATACCATGCTCAGGGCACATTACAAAGCCCGCATAGACAAACTTATTTTCTAAGCGCCTATATAACGCATCTCCCTTTTTATTGATCCCTGCACATCGCACACAGACATAGCCTTGTTTAAATCTATCTCCTCTTTTGTCATCCTTCATGTTCTCACCTTATTGTATACGCTCTGTGTGATTAAATAGATTGTGTACAATCAGTCATATGAAAACATAGAGGTTATCAGAGATATGTGTTGCACAAATTGTAACGCCCTCAGAAAAGCACCCCTCCTTTTCATATACTGAACCCTGTCTCACTCTTGGGCAGTGCTTTTATCAGAATAAAGTTCCTCATCTTCGAGGGTAAAACCCGCGCCACTTCTTTCATAGTCACACCTTCCACGAATTTGATATTCTCTATCTGCTCGTGATATTCTTCATAAGGCAGTTTGACCCTCACACCATTCATCTGCAAGGTTATAGGTAATGGATGCAGGTTGTCTACTATTTCTGCAATCTGCTCTTCTATCTCTTTCTTGATACGGGGCGGCGCAACAGACGGCGGATCTTTTGCGATCTCCACCCTGACATCATCAAGCACCTTTCCGATAACTTGAGACAGTTTGTCAAGCGTCCTGAGTTCTTCTGCATGCCGCAGGTGGTGAAGTATCCTGCCAAAGCTTCCTACATATGCTGTGGCATTGGGCACATCTTCTGTTTTAAGTTCAGGCGCACCTGTGACGACAATGGGGATTTCAATCCCTTCATATAGTTTCTTCGATTTTTCGATTATACAATGCTCATAATTCCCAAGTATGAAAACTGCCACATCGTGTTCATTGATCAGGTCGCGCTCAAAAGCCGTAAGCTGGCAAATCCTTTTTCCCACGCCCCTGGCAAGACCTACCATATTTGTCTTTGCGCCCTGTTTACGGAGGAACTCGGCTATATCACAATCAAGGTGGGGAAGATGATGATAAGCAAGGGTCGGGGCAACTGTTGCTATTTCGCTGCCAGTAAGAGGCGCTCTTGTAAGCTTTCCCAGGAGTTCTTTTGACTTTATTTCTACAATTGAAATGTCGTTTATCGGGACAAGCATCAAAAGTACAACTTCGGATTGCATGATGTTCTTTTGCAGGATGTATCCGCCAAGGTCTTCCACAAGTTCGATGAGCTGGCTGTGCTTATACGCACCTCCGACATACATCATGGGTTCAAGCATTTTCTTCCCTCCTCAGGGAATCCAGCATTTCCTGTCCTCTTGCCAGCCATTCCGGTTTAAGTGTATCCTCTGAAGCTACAAAAAGAACATGGGTGCTTGAAAGTTCATGTTTTCGCACCCTGAATCCTTCGGGTATAATGCGAAGCGCTATTGCATCAATAAGCCGGTCAAGAACTTCCTGCTGCGGTTCTTCAATAACGAACTCGCGAAGCATATCCAGGTCCTTTATCGGGTCGGTTTTCACAATTATGATTTTCCTGTCTGGCTGTTCTATATTTTCCTTCCCGTATTTTGCCCAGAGTTTATTTAATAATTTTATAGTGAACATTTCCTTTTCAAGTTCTATTTTCACTTCATCTTTGCCAAGAGCGCCCATGTCGACTTTGGCAAAATCCTTGATTTTTATTGATGGCGAACCGAGCCGCAGAAGTGCTGCAAAGATAAAAACAGGTTCAACAGGATCCATATAAACCTTTAATCTTCCGATAACCCTTGAAAGTGACAGGTCGGAAAGTGTATCCAGTATGAGACTGCGTGTGGTCTTTGCTCCTGTTACATCCGGGCATTCCACGATAAATGTCTCAAGTTGTTCCATCATTTCCTCTCATTTATTTATGAATCCGGAAGCAAGCAGCGCCGCGCCAACCGCTCCTATATACTGGGCATTGGGGGGAACTATTACTTTTACTTTTAGTAGTTCCTCAACGGCTTTTGGCAATCCTTCGATCAGGGCCGTGCCCCCTACCATTATTACTGGTTCTTTCACATCTACTTCCTGTAACTGCTGCTCGAATAATTGCTCGGCAACACTATGGCATGCTGCTGCTGCAACATCCTCGGGTGTGGATCCCCCCGCAAGTGAATTAACAAGGGACTGGATACCGAAAACAATGCAATAACTGTTCATTTTTACATTCGAGGCTTTTCCTTTTAATGCAAGAGAACCAAGCTCGGTTATGCTTACCCCAAGTCTTTTTGCAGTCATCTCAAGGAATCTTCCTGATGCCCCTGCACAAATACCGCCCATAGTGAACATGCCGGGGATACCATCGGTAACCGATATGGCTTTATTATCCATGCCGCCGATATCAAGAACAGTAGCTACCCCTTTTTGCTTATCAGCAAGATAGACCGCACCTTTGGAGTTTACGGTGATCTCTTCCTGCATCAGGTCTGCTTTCATATGCTCACCAATAAGGAATCGTCCATATCCGGTCGTTCCAAGCGCCTGTATATCGCTTCTGGTGACCCCTGCTTCTTTCATCGCATTATTGAAGGCTTCCTCGGCGCTCTCAATTACTTTTATTGTGGGTACCCAACCCTTTCCTATGATCACATTGTCTTTCATTATAATTGCTTTTGTGGTCGTTGATCCTGAGTCAATGCCCGCAGTCAATCCGGTCTGCTTTTCTCTTGCAAGTAGGCTCTTTCTCCTTGCTGTTGTCGTGAGTGCTTCCATTCTTGTAAGAAGAGTTGCTGCGGTTGTTCTTTCAGTGAATGAGTAGCTTATGACCGGGATCCCGGTTTTCTCATGTATATAACGGCGCACTTCGCTCCTTACAATGGCTGCTTCCGCGCACCTGAAACACGTTGCAACAAAAACAGCATCAACATGCACTTTACCTGTTACGATTGATTTTGCGCGCGCCATCATAAGCCGAAGGTCAGGACTTGCCACTCTCAGTCCAAATTCCTCTTCTATCGATTCGACATCTGCAATATCAACCTCGGGATAAACCATTACCGCATTGACCTGGCTGGCAGCTGAATCGATTTCATTCTGTATCCCACTGTATTCTGCGCCGCATGAAAGCTGGGCTACCCTCACAAGATTTTCAGTTGCCGTTATTTTTTTTAAAACATGTCCGATACCTGGAGCGATTTCTTTCTCTTCCCCGCATCCAGCGCATGACGTCCCGCTTATATTATCATTTTGCGCACTCATTTCTTTTCCTCCGCAGGTTTGAGTGATTTCAGGAATTCGGAAATTTTATAGACGAATAACTTTGCATCCTCTTCAGTGCTGGGATAATCCAATTTCAATATCGGGATTTTTTTACCCCTCAACAGGAAATTGACAAGTTCATTTGTCCTTGCACATCCCATACAGCCAAATGAAATAACCGGATCGTTAACAATTATTGCTGCTTCTGCTTTTGTGAGAAGAGGATCTAACAGCGACATACGTCCCCTTACTCCTGCCGGAACTTCGACAGCCGCATATTTTAATCCGAATTTAGGGTCTTCAGGAGTAATGTTCATGGGTGGAGAATCCAGTCCCTGGCTTCTGACTTTTTTCCCTATTTCCTGCATTATCGCAAGCGGCTCATGACCGAATCGTTCAACCAGGTCATAAAGAATAAGACTGTTTGTCGGGTAAATAAAAACCTTCATTTTGATACCTCTGTTTCTTTTATTATTGCTTTTAGTTTATCGATGTCAAGTTTTTTCGTTTGCTTTTTTGGGCCCGGAATATCGCCCCTGTCAAGGGCTTTTAAAGCAGCTGCGATATGGGGCAATATCTTATCCTCAGTTTCAAGGTTGTGAAATCCTGGTCTTGCCCCGCCGCGCCTGGTAGCCCTGCAGCGAAAAGGTTCACCCGGCGCAAAGCCCCTCTCTTTTATGAAAATACCGTATGGGTCTAATTTGCGAATGTTCGCAAGAAGCGGATCCAGTATCGCGCGTTCCCCGGAAACCATAATACCAAAACAAGTTTCCTTTACTATGATATCATCTTTTGTTTCATAAAGTTTCATAGCAACATCGCTTGGGAGTAATTTTGATGAGTTTATCACGATCATTTTAGTTATTTTTTCCATTATGAAACCTCCCTTATGTAAATTATATCGTCTGTCTTCATACCTTTAAGGCGCTCAGGTTCCAGAACTTTTCCGATAATGTTCGTGCATTCGAATTTCTCACCGGTCGGGCCATATTTATCATCATCGATAAGTTTTACACCTACCATACCATATCGTTTTGCAGCCTGGTTGGTGACACCGATCTCTCCTGCTTTTATCTTTCCTTTTGGTGTATTCTCGGGATTTATTTCTTTATACGTCTGTGCCTCTTTTTCTGGCCTGAAAAGGAAAGTATTTTCATATGTATATATTATGGGTAGGGGGCCCAATGGCCTGTCCTTAAGACGCAGGGAATGCCTGAAGAAATCAAGAGTTATAGGCGCAAGATCATCGTAAAACTTTACATTGATTATTTTATCGGCTTTTACCCCGAGAGCTGTGACCCCGCCCTCTGCGATAATCCCTATTGTTGTATCCGGTACCTGCTCTACAACAATGGCATCATCATCTGTATAGCCTCTCTTTTCAAGTTTCAAACCCCTCAAATTTAATACTTTTTCAGCATCCTTAAAAGTCATTCCCTGTACCATGACCCTCTCAGGATTTGCAACCACAGCAAGAGTACTATTTAAAGGAGCTATTTTAATTAGTTCGATACCATGGGAAACATGCCCGACAACGCTATGTATCGGGCTTGAAGTCCGGTCTTCTTTGTAAATGTACACCCGTCCATTCCCCTGCCCATCCGTCCTGGCTACTACTGATCCCTCTGAACGGGCATCCCAGTGTTCGTATGGACATCCCTCTCCCTGGAGTGCATTATCAGAAATGAATGAATTTGAGAATGTACCCACATGAAAAGTTTTTCTTCTTATCAATGCAAGGAAATGTTCAGCTCCCTCAGGGGATTCGTTTATAAGATCGACATTAAAATGGGTAAAGATCTTCATTCCGTCTTCAAGTGGTGTATTTAAATCCTGTGTAGTTATTTTGTTAAGAAGTGTTTCCCATTTTATTACCGGTTCTATTTTTAATAAAGTATCGCCCTGCTTGAGGTTTGCTATGATATTTTTACCGCTTATCACCTTTCCAAGAACAGCACCTTTCGGACCACCATAATCCGAAACATGTTTATCTTTTGCGATCATAAGATAAGCATTTTTTTGATCATACCCGCCTGTTCCTAGAAATATATCATAGCGGTTATATTTTTGCTCGGATCTTTCCACTGTAATATCTGTTTCAAATGGGCCAAAAGCAATTGCATATCGTGATTCCCAGTGCGCCTTCAAATCTTTAAAAAAATGGGAAAATTTTGTCCATAACGTGGAATCTCCAAAAAGCTCGATCTTTAATTCGCCTTTTGTTGTGAGAATCTTGTATTCTGAGGTTGCTTCTTCCTTTTTGCCGCTTGTTTTCAGGATACCTGTTGTTGTTCCCGGGATATAGAACGCTTTTGCGATTTCCAGGGCATTTTTCAGTAGCAGGTCATCCTTTATCTCTAATTTTTGCCCATTAATCTCTATTGAGATCACTTATCCTCCAGCTATTGGTATAATTAATCATTTATTTTAATTCTTTAGCTATCCCTTGAAGAGCTTCTTCCCGCTCTTTCTGGGAAAGTTTTGATAGAACATCGCCTGTTTCACCAATGTCAACTATTTTACCAAGACGCATTAATGCTGCCCTGTCACATATCTCAGCGACAAAATCCATATCGTGGGATACTATGACAAAAGTTTCTCCTACTTCTTTCCTGGCATTCAGGATAGATTTTGAAACTTCAATTTTGGTAACCGGATCCATTGTTCCTGTGGGCTCATCAAAAACAAGTATCCTGGGCTCTTTGATGAGTACCTGTGCCATTGCAACTCTATGCCTTTCCCCTTCACTCAATTCATCCGGCATCTTGGCTAGAATTTCTTTTGCCTTTTTTTCCGTGAAACCTGATGTTACCAATGTATTGATCGCTTTTCTCTCTGCCAGTTCAAATGGCAGGTCAAGACCAATAGACTCGGTCAGGTTATCGATAATATTTCTGTGTGGATAAAGACTGTATTCCTGGTGCAGTACGCCAATATATTTTGTAGCGCGTCCTTTCTTGTCAGGCCCAAGCTGTGTCAGGTCGATCCACTCATCCCCTATTCTCACATCAATTGAACCTGAAGTTGGTCTTAATAATCCGGAAATTATCTTTGAGGTCGTGGTTTTTCCTGCCCCGCTGACCCCGATTATTCCGAATATCTCACCTTCATTAATATCAAAACTCACATCATTGACAGCCCTTACTATACCCCTGTCCAGGGAAAAATAGGTCATCTGGAGATTGCGCCCCCTGATTATAGTCTCTCCGATATTTACCTCTTCCTGTTCGCCAATTGTTCCAACTTCTTTCATAAACTCAGCCGCTACTTCAGAAGGTTTCCCCATCATTATGATTTTTCCTTCATCAAGCCATATAGCCTTGTGTGAAAGCTCTTCGATTACTTTTGGCCAGTGGGATGTGATGATGAGTGTCATATTGAAATTCTTTGTTGCATTTACAATACTATCATGCACAAGTTCGGCAGTCTTGGGATCAAGAGTACCGGTCGGTTCATCTGCGAGCAATATTATAGGGTTTTTGACAAGCTGCCTTGCAAGCACCACACGTTGTTTTTCACCGCCTGAAAGCTCCCTTGCAATATGCATCATCCTGTTGGAAAGATTTACCTGTTCAAGCAGGTCTGCTGCCTTATGGATGGCATTTGGCCCCATCTGGTCAATTTCCTGAAGTGCATTCATGACATTTACGATAACTCTTTCATCTCCATATAATGCAAATGTTCTCTGGAGCATGATAGCGATCCTTCTGGTTATGTCTCTTCGCACCGGATCGTGAATTGACATTGTTACGAAATCTGCATCAAGTTTCTCATAATTGCCATTGCATTTGGGACAGGGAGTTCCCACCTTACTTGGTTTTTCTATGGATCCGCATTTAGCGCATTTAGCCAGGTGATATATCACGCTTCCTGAAATGTCATTAAATTTTTCCACACCTCGCAGGACATGCATAAGTATTGATTTTCCTGCGCTGCTTTTTCCTAAGATTCCAAGAATTTCTCCTTCGTTGATGTTAATATTTATATCACTGAGAACATCGGCTCCGTCAAAGCCAACACGAAGATTTTTAATTTCGATAAATAGCGTCATATGTCATTCTTCCCGGGATTAATTATTTAGATAATTAATCCTCTTCACTATAAGTTTTTGCTTTTGCTTTTTGAATTATGCATTCTAACTAACGTGAGTTTCTGAATAGCTCATGCTGTACATAAATATAACGATAATACATTACAGTATTAATCATATAAAAGTGTTATATTGATCACCATACAAATTCTTTATATTCATTCTATCCATAAAGAGCGTGAGGAATTCAATTGGATATCATCGCAGGTCCGGCGTCACAATTGCTTGCAGGAAGAGTCACAGAAGTCACAGAAGTATTAGAATCAAATCTTCTTATCAGTGAATTCAAGAAATTTCCTGACGGGGAGTTATATACACGAGTTGTTGATGATATCGGGTCGGAAGTCACAATAATCCAGAGCACAGTTACCGATACTGATTTAATTGCCCTGCTCCAGTTGATCGATGCATGTAGTGATGCATTCAGGGTAAATGTTGTAATTCCATATATGGGATATGCGCGCCAGGATAAAAAATTCAAGCATGGAGAACCCATAAGCGCCCGCGCCATTGCAAGAACAATAAAGGCTGACAATGTTTTTACGATCAACATCCACGATACCAGCATTCTTGATTATTTTGATGCAAAAACAGTTGATCTTGACGCCACCCCGATGATAGGGAAATACATAAAAAATATGAAATTCATCAATCCTCTTATCATTGCACCTGATGACGGAGCTATCCATATTGCAAAAAGCGCTTCGTCTGAACTTGGTATTGATTATGATTATCTTGAAAAGACAAGGCTAAGCGGTGAGACTGTATCGATCCAGCCAAAGAATGTTAATGTAAAAGGAAGGGATGTTATTATTATTGATGACATTATTTCAACAGGCGGGACCGTGGCAGAAACGATATCATTACTCAGGAAACAGGGAGCTCATGAAGTCTATGCAGCCTGTGTACATCCTGTTCTTTCAAATAACGCCATTCTTAAATTATTTAAGGCAGGAGTAAAAGGAATCATAGCTACCGACACCATCGATAAGGGTGTAAGTGTTGTGAGCGCGGCGCCCGTTATAGCTTCTGCGATTGGTAGTATCTAAGAATACAAATTTTCATTCTAGACTTGAACAGATATAGATGAGCGATTATCAGAGTACTGTCAATTATGGTTTTAACAAGCACTTTTAGAACACTTTTAGTCAACATTAGCCTAAAGCGCCGGGGTTGCGACCCCAGACCCCCACGGTTGCGCCGCCACTGGCGGTGTCAACATGAAATCAACGGTTGCTTATTGCCACAACACTCCATACTTGCCCGTCATGAGGGATACAGGGAACTAAAGAATAAATGAAAAATCTTTAAGATAGATAATTATAGCCCACATTCAAGAGGTTATGATTCACCCATCTGATTTTTATAAAAGGACTGCCTATTTGGTTTTATCCCACAAATAGATAATTTAAAAATTGTTGATGTCAAACGATTGGATCACCTCCCACTGGTC
>JBAQLI010000185.1:0-29707 GCA_049301735.1 Candidatus Methanoperedens sp. | reverse complement strand
AAAATTTTCAGATGAAGATATGGCAAAATTACATTTGGAATCGCATGATTTACATCCAAAATGGAATTATACTATTTCACCTAAAAATTACTGATTTTAGATAAGTTATTTTTCGGTAGTCCCTAAGGCCGACCTGCTGCTCAAAGGTGAAGGTGAAGAAGCAGAAAACTTCCAACTCGGTTCGACACTGTCGCAGGATGGCTTCCCAGCCCGTGAGTTCGACTTTATGCTCTCAAATCCACCCTATGGTAAAAGCTGGAAAACCGACCTTGAGCGTATGGGGGGCAAGGCTGAAATGCATGATCCCCGTTACATAATCGAACACGCTGGCGATCCCGAGTTCAGCCTTATCACTCGTTCCAGTGATGGTCGGCTCATGTTTCTCGTGAATAAACTTTCCAAAATGAAACACAATATACCGCTTGGCAGCCGAATTGCCGAGGTTCACAACGGATCATCTCTTTTTACAGGGGATGCAGGACAGGGCGAGAGCAACATCAGGCGATGGATCATTGAGAACGACTGGCTTGAAGCGATTATTGCCCTGCCGCTCAATACTTTCTACAATACTGGCATTGCCACTTACATCTGGTTTCTCTCTAATCGCAAGCAGGCACAACGTAAGGGTAAGGTGCAGCTTATTGATGCAACTGCCTGGTTCAAACCTCTGCGCAAGAACCTTGGCAAGAAGAATTGTGAACTCTCAGCGGACGATATCCAGCGCATAATGGCCGCTTTCTTAGCCTTCGAAGAAACCGAGAAGTCGAAGATTTTCCCGAATGCTGCGCTTGGATACTGGAAGATCACAGTTGAGCGTCCTCTTCGTTTGAAAGTCGAGTTCTCCGCTGCCACCCACTCGCGCTTTAAGAAAGCCTGCGCTGAGACGAAGGAAGAAACGCTTGCCAATCTAGCTGACCGCCTGGCTAAAACCCTTGGCTCTGGCCCGCACATTGACTTCAACACATTCATAGCTGAAGTAGAGAAGGACGCTGATAAGAACGGCATGAAGCTCAATTCAAAACGCCTGAAGCTGCTGCAATCTGCACTTGCCGAGAGGGACGAAACAGCTGCTCCGATAATCAAGAAAATTCATAAAACCGGAAAGATGGAAGCTGACCCGCTGCATGGTCACTATCCTATTACTATCGATGGCAAACCCTGTATTGTAGAATATGAGCCGGATAGCGATTTGCGGGACTCTGAACAGGTTCCACTTCTGGAAGATGGCGGCATCGAAGCTTTCTTCCGAAGGGAAGTACTGCCTCATGTGCCAGACGCATGGATCGATGAAGAAGCAACAAAGATTGGCTATGAAATATCCTTTACACGCTATTTCTATAAGCCGCAACCGCTGCGCACGTTGGAGGAAATTAGTTCTGACATACTGGCTCTGGAGAAGGAAACAGGAGGACTTCTGGGCGAAATCGTGGGGAGCGCAAAGTCATGAAGAAGAAATCCACAGCCATTTCCAGTTCGAAAGTCGGCCCTTCGATGAGTACCGCGCAGCAACAAAACAATCTCGCGCGGACGGATGCTCACGAAATCGGCGATCTCCTTGCAAGTCTTCGCGAAGTGATCAAGACCGCCCGCCAGCAAGTCCTGCATGCTGTGGATGTAGTGCAAGTTCAAACCTGCTGGACTGTCGGACAACATATCGTGGAGTTTGAGCAAGGTGGAGCCGCCCGCGCCGCCTATGGAAAGCGTTTGCTCGCCGACCTGGCTGCAAGTCTTACCGCTGAATTTGGCAAAGGTTTTGATGCTTCAAATCTGCGCTACATGCGGCTCTTCTACCAAGCCTTCCCAAAATGTGACGCACTGCGTCATGAATTGAGCTGGACTCACTACCGTTCTCTTCTTAGAATCGACGAACCTGACGCCCGCATCTGGTATATGAATGAGGCAGCCGACCAGAACTGGAGCACCAGAGCCCTCGATCGTCAGATCGGCACCCTCTATTATGAACGCCTGCTGGTCAGTCAAGATCGCAAATCTCTACGCGAGGAAGCTTCTGCAAATCTCGCAACTCTTAAGGTTACGCCTCGCGAATTTGTCCACGATCCGGTGATGCTTGAATTTCTCGGCATCCCCAACACCGGAAAGCTCCTCGAATCCAGGCTCGAAGATGCTCTCATCGAGAATCTCCAGTCCTTTCTGCTTGAACTTGGCAAGGGCTTTGCCTTCGTCGCACGCCAGCAGCGCATCAGCACCGAGTCAAAAGACTTCTACATCGACCTTGTTTTCTACAACTACCTGCTCAAGTGTTTCGTCCTGTTCGATCTGAAAACCACAGAACTCTCCCACCAGGACATCGGCCAGATGGACATGTATGTGCGGATGTATGACGATTTGCGGCGCAGCCCGAAGATAATCCCACGGTCGGCATCATCCTTTGCGCCCAAAAAGACAAGTCCATCGTTCGTTACTCTGTTCTGCATGGCAACGAACAGCTCTTTGCCACCAAATACAAACTCGTGCTGCCCAGTGAAGAGGAACTGCGCGCCGAACTCGTCCGCGAACAGCGTCTTCTTGCGGAAAACATGATCGACACCGATGATAATGTGGAAGGAGGGCAGCCATGATCGAGGGTCTCAAACCGTATGCGGAATACAAGGAGTCAGGAGTGCCATGGCTTGGACGATGCCCGAATCACTGGAAACTTAAGCGCACAAAGATTCTGTTCCATGAACGCATCGAGAAGGGATTTCCCGATGAACCGTTGTTGGCAGCAACTCAATCAAAGGGCGTCGTAAAGAAGGAAGACTATGAAACCCGCACTGTTACGGCCCAAAAAGATTTGCATCTTTTGAAGTTGGTCGAAGTGGGTGATTACGTAATCAGCCTTCGCTCATTTCAAGGGGGAATCGAGTATTCACACTGTCGCGGAATCATTAGCCCTGCATACACTGTATTGAAGCCAAGTATGGAGGCAGAAGGTGGCTTTTACACACACTTCTTCAAATCATGGTAATTTATTGACAGTCTGACCTTGTTCGTTACCGGAATTCGTGAAGGTCAGAACATAGACTACGAACACTTAAGCCGCGCTGAGTTGCCCGTTCCGCCGAAAGACGAACAAGCCGCAATCGTGCGGTTTCTCGACCATGCGAATCGGAAGATCAATCACTTCATCCGTTCCAAGCGGCGGCTCATCGAGCTGCTGAACGAGCAAAAACAGGCAGTCATCCACAGAGCTGTGACATGCGGCATCGACCCTAATGTTCGACTCAAGCCCTCCGGCATCGATTGGCTCGGTGATGTGCCAGAGCATTGGGAAGTGCAAAAAGTAAAGCAAGTCTCGAAGCTACTTGTTAGCAATGTTGACAAGATATCTCTGCAAAATGAGATGCCAATTCGACTTTGCAATTACACCGATGTCTATAAAAATGAAGTGATTTCAGATAAAATTAATTCATGGTTGCGTCAGCAACAAAAGATGAAATAAATAAATTCAAGCTAAAGATCGGTGATGTGGTCATAACTAAGGACTCCGAGATGTGGAATGACATTGGTGTTCCAGCTTTAGTTGCTTATGAGGCTCCTGACTTAATTTGCGGCTACCATCTCGCCATCTTGCGTCCCGATGCTCGGAAGATGAGTGGTGAATTTCTATTACGTTGCTTTCAGGATCGGCTGCTTGTGACTCAGCTGCATATTCAGGCTAATGGTATCACGCGCTATGGATTATCTCAACAGGCAATAAAGAACTGTCTTGTTCCGGTACCTCCTGTTAACGATCAGTGTGCAATTTGTAAAATATTAAAGACTGAATTGTTAGGCTTGAACGCCGCAAAAGTCAAGGCTTTGCGAGAAATCGACCTGCTCCGCGAATATCGCACCCGTCTGATTTCCGATGTCGTCACCGGCAAGTTTGATGTGCGCGGCGTGGAACTACCCGAAATAGACGAGGCAGATACTATTGAAGATGTAAAAATCGACGAGGAAAACGAAGCGGAAGAACTTATCGAAACTGAGGGGGCTACCGATGCCGACGAGTGATACCAGTGAAAAAGGATTGGAGAGCCTGATCTTCAATTCCCTGACCGGCTACGGCAGCGGCGCTGCTTCTGGCGCTGAAGGTGTGCGAGAAACTGGATCAGTTCGCTATCTTGCTGGCGATACCAAGGACTATGACCGTGACCACGCCGTGGACATTGACAAACTGCTTGCCTTCCTGCAATCCACTCAGCCCAAGGTATTTACCCAGCTTGGCATCGCAACTGAAGGTCCCGCAAGGCTCAAGTTTCTGGCGCGGCTCCAAGGCGAGATCGCAAAACGCGGTGTGGTGGATGTGCTGCGAAAGGGGATACAACACGGCGCCGCCTCAGTGGATCTCTTCTACGGTGCGCCATCTCCAGGCAATCCCAAATCAGTGGAGCGTTTCGAAGCAAACCTATTCAGCGTCACACGGCAACTGCGCTACAGCAGGGATGAGAGCCAGCTTTCCATCGACCTTGCCATTTTCATAAATGGTCTGCCGATTATCACCTTCGAACTTAAGAACCGGCTCACCAAACAGACCGTGCAGGACGCAGTGGAGCAGTAAATGCGCGACTGCGACCCACGCGAACTGCTTTTCCAGTTCGGGCGCTGCCTTGTGCACTTTGCGGTGGACGACCAGGAAGTGCGCTTCTGCACGAATCTCAAGGGCAATGATTCATGGTTCCTGCCATTTAACAAAGGTTATAACGACGGTGCAGGCAATCCGCCAAATCCTGACGGTATCAAGTCTGATTACATGTGGCGCTCCATCCTCATCCGAAGGGAGCTTACAGACATTATCGAGAACTACGTGCAGATAGTAGAAAGAAAAGACGAGCGAATCGGAAAGAAGAAGAAAGAACAGATTTTTCCTCGCTATCACCAGCTTAATGTAGTACACAAACTTCTGGCTGATGTCCATACACGCGGAGCAGGCCATCGATATTTGGTCCAGCACTCAGCAGGCAGCGGTAAAAGCAATTCCATTGCATGGTTGTCACATCAGCTCGTCGGATTAGAGAGGAATAATGCCCCAATATTCGATTCTATCATCGTTGTAACTGATCGCAGGAATCTTGACAAACAGATCCGCGATACCATTAAGGGTTTTACCCAGGTCTCATCAATTGTTGGAGCTGTGACAGAAGGATCAGGGCAACTTAGACAATTCCTCGAAAGCGGCAAGAGGATCATTATTACAACAGTCCAGAAGTTCCCATTTGTCCTGAAGGAGATTGGCGACGAACACCGGGGCAGGAAGTTTGCGATCATCATTGATGAGGCTCACTCCAGCCAGGGTGGTCGAACAGCGGCAAAAATGAATATTGCCCTCTCACCGGAGGGAGGCGAGGAAGAAGAAGAGAACATTGAAGATACCATCAACCGCATCATGGAATCCAAGAAAATGCTGCCCAACGCCAGCTACTTTGCCTTCACTGCCACCCCAAAGAACAAGACGCTGGAGATATTTGACGAACCGTATCAAGAAGGAGACGTCATCAAGCACCGCCCTTTCCATAGCTACACCATGAAACAGGCGATCCAGGAGGGCTTCATCCTCGATGTGCTCCAGAACTACACACCGGTTGAAAGCTACTACCGGCTGATGAAAAAGATTGAAGACGACCCGGAATTTGACACCAAGAAGGCCCAGAAGAAACTCCGTCATTATGTCGAATCTCATAAGTACGCAATTGAACAAAAAGCTGAGGTCATGGTTGATCACTTCATAGAACAGGTGATAGCCAAGAACAAGATCGGTGGCCAGACACGGTCGATGGTTGTGACCAGCAGCATCCAGCGGGCTATTCAATACTATTTTGCGTTCTGTGATTACCTGAAAGAGCTCCGTATAAAGCAATAGTTGCCTTCTCCGGCGAACCTGAGTATAACGGCCAAAAAGTGACTGAAGCCTCCCTTAATGGGTTTCCCAGCACCCAGATCCCTGAGCGAATCCGCGAGGGTCCTTATCGCTTCCTTATATGCGCCGAGAAGTTCCAAACTGGATATGACGAGCCGTTGCTCCACACTATGTATGTGGACAAGCCTCTTTCAGGAATAAAGGCAGTGCAAACTCTCTCTCGCCTGAACAGGGCTCATCCAAAGAAGCACGACACCTTCGTACTCGATTTCCAGAATGATGTTGACACTATTCAAATGGCCTTCGAGGACTATTACCGCACTACGATCCTGAGTGTAGAGACCGACCCGGATAAGCTGCATGACTTCAAGTCAGAGCTTGATGGTTATCAGGTATATAATAACGGCAATATTGACTTGTTCATCGAACTCTATCTAAGCGAGGCTGAGCGTGACAAGCTCGATTCGATCCTTGATGCTTGCGCCGCGACATACAAAGAAACACTGGACGAAGATGGGCAAGTGGACTTCAAGGGCAAGGCTAAAACATTTGTTCGCACATACGGTTTTCTGGCATCAATTCTGCCCTTCAACAACGCTTCCTGGGAGAAACTGTCCATCTTCTTGAACTTCCTGATACCGAAACTGCCTGCGCCCAAGGAGGAGGACTTATCCAAGGGTATTTTGGAATCTATTGACATGGACAGCTACAGATTGGAAGTGCGCTCGGCGATTAAAGTTGCTCTTGCTGACCAAAATAAGGAGATAGGATCTGTGCCCCCCAGGCAGCGGAGGCCACATGCCGGAACCTGAGCTGGATAGGTTGAGCAATATCTTGAATTCATTTAACGAACAGTTCGGAAATATCGACTGGAAGGATGGCGACAAGATCCGCAAGGTCATCTCTGAGGAGATCCCCAAAAAAGTATCAGCGGACAAGGCCTACCAGAACGCTATGAAGAATTCTGACAAACAGAACGCCCGAATTGAGCATGATAGGGCACTGAAGCGTGTCCTCTTTGAACTGTTGTCCGACCACACGGAGTTGTTCAAGCAGTTCAGCGATAACATGGCGTTCAAGAAATGGTTGGCTGAAACGAACTTCGATGCAACATATACACCACCGCAGGAGTTACAGGAGAGGGGAAAAAAATAGGATATATAAAAACCCGATAATATCAGATGAGATCCCAAATTTTATCCGACCTTAGAAGAAATTAAAGACTTCTAAGCCAGCATAACCTCATCTGCCCCACTATTACAACAGGTGAATTTAATAGATACCGCAAGTAGTGCCCCAACCAGAAGTGGTACCTCAACAAATAGTCCATTCCAATCACATATGCAGGGCTCAGTAAGCAATTTGATGGCAGCAGTTCACATTTTTAGGATTCATATTTTTTAGCATTAATATTGAAAATTAAGAAGCCGGACTTGAGGGTTTCAGAGAAATAAATCGCGAATGAGAATCTGCATCTCTTAAGACAATTTATTTGCCGCTGTTATCGAGGATATTTATTTAATATTTTGCGTTTCGATTTTTATGATTTTTTCTGGATCAACTATTTTTTCACGCTCAATTCTTTCAACTTATGGATTCAGTTCACAGTTCTTCCCCAGCATCCTTAATGCCAGGTAAGCCGCATTCTCACCATTATCTATTCCCACGCAAGCAACAGGTACTCCTTTTGGCATCTGGACAATTGATAAAAGCGCATCAAGCCCGCCAAGTTTTGAACTTACCGGAACGCCTATTACAGGTTTCTTTGTCCTTGAGGCGACCACCCCGGGAAGAGCCGCAGATAATCCTGCAATTGCAATGAACACTTGCGCATCACTTTTTTGTATGTAATCCTCAAGCTCTACCGGATTCCTGTGTGCCGATAGCACCTGGATATCATAATCGATCCCTGCATTATCCAGTACTTTCATTGTTCTTTCGGCGATCTGCCTGTCTGAATCCGATCCTATCAAAATAGCAATAGTAACCATAGCTATTAATGGTTGATTAATCTTTAAAATCCTTTTGAGAATCATCATTACAGGGTTTAATGTGTCTTGTAAACATTGAAAGCCACATTGAATACTTTCCATAAACCATAACTGCGCTATTCGGGTAAGCAGCCTCATTTAAATAAGAGGAGTCTTGCTCCAGTTCGGCAGTATCCTGGAAATTCAACATCATCGCCCCATTTTTTTCAAAACCAAGTGAAATGTTGATATTTTTCGTTTCATTTGCCTGTAGCTGGATAGATGTGATATATTTTGGGACTTCTTTCATATTACTCTTCCTTTGCGCATTTTAAATAAAAATAAACAGCTTTTGAAATCGCTTCCTTTACTGAGGATTCGCCTGTTTTTGCTTTCAGTGCAATCACATCCTCCTGTGGAAGTACTGATTGGACGTGAACATATTTCATTCCTTAATTCCTCCAAATGATACTAAATATATTATAATCATAATAATGATACTAATAATGTATAAAGCTTTCGATGGACAATTTTCGATTTAGTATTATCATATCAAAAACTTAATAAGTAAAGCAAGGTATTCACCTTCAAAATTGAGCTGGCAGAGGGTATTATTGAATGATTGGACGATTTAAATATGACAATGAAGTGTTGGAGGGGGTTGTCAGGGAAGAGCGTGTTATAGTTGAAAGAGGCCTTTATTGTGATACTTTTGTTCTGGCAGAGCTAGAGATATTGCCGCCAACAATCCCGAGCAAAATAATCTGCGTGGGATTAAACTACATAGATCATGCCCGGGAATTGGATATGTCGATACCGAAAAAACCTTTGATTTTTCTTAAACCCCCATCTTGCATAATTGGACATCTTGGGAAAATTGTTTATCCTGGCACGGCAAAACGAGTTGATTATGAAGCTGAACTTGCTGTTGTGATAGGCAAGCGCTGCAAAAATGTTCCATCCATGGATGCAAGTAGTGTAATTATGGGATATACGTGCTTCAATGATGTAACGGCCAGGGATCTCCAGAAGGAAGATGGACAATGGACACGGTCAAAAAGCTTTGATACTTTTGCACCTTATGGCCCTTTTATAATAGATTCAGGATTGGATGTTAGTGACCTCTATATCAGGACAAGGGTTAATGGTAAAGTACGACAGAATTCAAGAACTTCCAATCTCATTTTTGGTGTGCCTGAATTAATAGAGTTCATTTCCGGCATCATGACCCTGGAGGCCGGGGATATCATAGCGACAGGTACGCCGCCTGGTGTTGGTGAATTATCGGCCGGGGATGAAGTTGAAATTGAAATAGAGGGCATCGGGATATTGAAAAATAGTGTTGTTAGTGACAAGATCAAATAAAATAATAAAATATTGGATATTGAAAAATAAAATTTGTCAATTGTATCCTCTCGTTTTATTAAGAATGAAATCAATAAAAGCATTAAATAACCAGCGAAAAGGTGAATGAAGAATGTCGGATGTATATGATAATGTATGGGAAACCCGAAAGCGTAAGCCTCCTGCAAGAGAAGAAAAAAAACTACAAGAGGTAAAACCACCATCCACAGACCGGGATAGGTTAAATGATACAATTGAGAGAAGGAAAAAAAATGTGTACGGGATGAAATAAGGTCAATTCATATCGAACTCATATTAAATCGGGCAGATATATAAATTAAATTCATTTTTTAATGTGAACTTTTTTTATTTAAATAGGGAGGTATTCATATAGTAGAGGTTTCAATCGTCCTTCCTGCGTATAATGAAGCGAAACGAATTGAAGGAACTGTTGAACGAACAGCGGCAGCTCTTCGTGAAATCACCACATCTTTTGAAATAATAATTGCTGAGGATGGCAGCATTGACGGCACAGATAAAATATGTGAATCTCTCGCAAGAAAATATAATTTTGTGATGCATCTGCATTCAGAAAAACGCCAGGGAAGGGGACGAGCCCTGAACCGGGCATTCAAAGAATCTAAAGGAGAAATCCTCGGATACATAGATGTAGACCTTGCAACTGATATGAATCATCTAATAGAGTTGATCCAATCCATCCGTGATGGATATGATTTTGCCACAGGTTCACGGATGCTTCCGGAAAGCAATGTCAAGCGGCCTTTAAAAAGAGGATTTGCAAGCAAAGGTTTCAATTACCTGACGCGCCTGATGCTTGGTTCGAAACTATATGATCACCAGTGCGGTTTCAAATCCTCCAGGCGCGAAGCAATGTTTGCGCTAATGGATGAAATCAAAGATACCCACTGGTTCTGGGATACTGAATTATTTGTGAGGGCACAGCGCAAAGGATTCAAGGTAAAGGAATTTCCGGTTGTCTGGAAGCATGGCGGCACAACTAAAGTCAACCTCGTAAAGGATGTCTTCGGAATGGGATCCCAGATATTCAGGTTATGGTATGAATTCTTATGGGATTGAACCTGTTTGATATTGCTATCTGGTGGCTTGTCTTAGAGATCATAGGATTTTTAACCCTTCCGATTTCATGTTATTTGTGCAGGAATTTAAAAGATTCTGGCTATTGCATTTCAAAGCCATTTGGATTACTGCTTCTTACATATATCAGCTGGATCATTTCTATTGCTGTCGGTTATTCTTATATTTCCGTAATGCTTTCATTGGTAGTTATAGCCGCATTTTCGTTCTTGATATATATCAAAAAAGGCTTTGCCCATTTTGAAAAAAAATATATTATTAAATTTGAAATAATATTTTTACTTGCTTTTTTGATATTTGTATTGATACGCGCTTACAGTCCCGACATTTACTGGACAGGTGGCGAGAAATTCATGGACATGACATTCATTAACAGCATGCTTCGAACCACTGGATTTCCTCCTCCTGACCCGTGGATGTCAGGTACTGTGACATATTATTATTATTTCGGCTATCTTGTAGTTTCGAATTTAATAAATATTACAGGAATATTGCCATCAATAGCCTTTAATCTCGCTACAGCTTCTTTTTTTGCTTTATCTTTCTCGACAGCCTTCGGTATCGGGTTCAATATTACTGGGAGAATGAAGTATGGGATTCTTACTGCCTTTTTCGTTATGATCGCGGGAAATCTTGTGGGTTTTTTCCAGTTGGTGGATATTTTCAGAAAAGAAAATGCGCTCAACAACATGCTCTCGTTTAATTACTGGACAAGTTCGCGCGTTATCCCTGATACTATTAATGAATTTCCATATTTCAGCTTCCTTCAAGGTGATTTACATCCACACATGATATCAATTACCTTCCAGCTTCTTGTAATTCTTCTTCTGCTGAATATAATGAAATCTAATTCCATTGATTGGCGTTCAATCCTGGTTGTGGGGCTGTCCATAGGTTTTTTGTATCCACTGAATACGTGGGATTATCCTGTGTATCTGGTTCTGGCGATTATGGTGATCGGTTACAATCAAATATTTAATTATCAAATTAGTGATCCATCCAATCAGATAAAAATGAAATTTTATCTAACCTCATTTGCATCAATAGCAGCAATGGCCGCTGCAAGTTATCTATTGTATCTGCCGTATCATCTTTCGTATAAGATAGACAAAACTATTTCGTTAGTCCCTTCCGGAAGAACATCTTTGGTCTTTTATATGGCTGTTTATGGATTATTCCTGTTCCTTATTTACACTTTTGTCCTGAGAAACACCTGGAATTTTAATAAGAATATATTCAAGTTATCATTGATCTTGCCGGGAATAGCTGCATTGATAACGCTATTTGAGGCGAGGCAATTTATTTTTAATATTGCGACAAATCCAAAAACCAATGAATACGAACTTTTAATCTTACTGATACCCCTTCTTGTTCTGTCGGTACTTTCCATTTTGAAAGAGAAGGATAAGAATAATGTTTTTATTTTGATATTAATTCTAACTGGTGTATTCACATCCCTTTTTTGTGAATTTTTTTATATTCAGGATGCGCTGGGAAGCGCAGATCCGATTTATATTCGTCTGAACACTGTTTTTAAAATGTATCTTCAGAACTGGGTTTTCTGGGGAATTTGCGCTGGTTATATCGTATTCCATCTACGTGCTTTTTTTAATTCAAAAAAAGCATGGGGGATCGCAGCTGTCGCCCTCATCCTGCTGGTTTCCATATATCCTGTTTTTGCTACGATAGGAAAATCCGGCAGTTTCAGAGGTGTTCCTGAACTTGACGGCATGGCGTATGTGAAAAAAGAGCATCCGCAGGACTACCAGGTGATATTATGGTTCGGGAATATCACAGGGCAGCCCGTTATCCTGCAGGCGCCGGGTGAATTATATGAATGGAATACTGCCATAACAACCTTTACAGGACTTCCAACAGTAATAGGATGGGCCGGGCATGAACTTAACTGGAGATTCCCGAAAAGGAGCGAGATAGACCTGCGCTGGTCAGATGTTGATAAAATATATACATCAGGTGATATTACAGAAGTAGATGGGCTTTTGAGGAAGTATAATGTTTCGTATGTTTATTTTGGTGAGGCTGAGGCAAAACGATTCAGGAACCCTGGGCTTTTTGAGGAACATCCTGAGACATTCAGTAAGGTGTTTGAATACGGGGATGTGCGGGTTTTTAAGTTAAACCGTTAAAGCTTTTTACTAATAAGTTGTGCAAAGTGAAGAAATAATAATGAAAGAATGGTATAATCCGCATGAAATAGATGAAAAATGGCAGCGCAAATGGAGTGAAGCCAGGATATTCGAGCCTGAGCCTGATGATCGTGAAAAGTTTTTCATTACGATCCCGTATCCATATTTGAACGGTAATCTTCATGCAGGGCATACAAGGACATTCACTATTGGTGATGTAATTGCACGGTATAAATGCATGGTTGGATATAATGTCCTTTTCCCGATGGGTTTTCATGCAACAGGAACGCCAATCGTAGGTCTTGCTGAACAGATAGCAAAAAAAGATCCTGAAACTATGCGTGTATATAATCAGCTCCATCAGATCCCGCTTGAGATACTTGACACTATCCAGACACCTGAACAGATCGTTGAATTCTTCAGCAAAGAAGACGAAGCTGCTATGAAAATAATAGGATTTTCTATTGACTGGAGAAGAAAATTTACAACAACTGACCCCCATTATAAGAAAATGATAACCTGGCAGTTCAACCTGCTTCGCAGCAAGAACAGGGTTGTAAAAGGGGCGCATCCTGTCAGATGGTGCCCGCATGATGAAAATCCGGTTGAGGATCATGATATCTTAAGAGGCGAGGATGCCACGATCATTGATTATACTTTAATTAAATTCAGACTTGAGGGTGATGTCCTTCCATGCGCCACGCTTCGCCCTGAGACCGTATTCGGGGTAACGAACCTGTGGGTCAATCCGAAAATCCTCCATGTAAAGGCCAGAGTGAATGATGAGACATGGATAGTAAGTAAAGAGGCCTATGATAAACTCAAATTCACAGATAAGAAAGTGGAACTGATCGGGGAGATCGATGGCGAAGAATTGATAGGTAAGAAAGTCACAAACCCTATTACAGGTTCCCTTGTTTTGATACTGCCGGCATCTTTTGTAAGTCCGGAAAATGGCAGTGGTATCGTAATGAGTGTTCCGGCGCATGCCCCATATGATTACCTTGCACTTCGCGATCTAAAAGGTGCTGATCTCTCAAAATATGCAATCACAGAAGATGTCTCCTCAATCCCGCTCATTTCGCTCATAAAAGTGCCGGAATACGGAAAATATCCTGCTGTGGATGCGGTTTCCGAATTAAAAGTAAAAGACCAGAACGACCCAAAAGCAGAAGAAGCAACAAAACTCGTTTACAGGAGGGAATTCCATTCGGGCGTTCTTACCGAGACAACCGGGAAATATGCAGGAATGGCAGTCTCAAAAATTAAAGATGTTCTTACCCACGACTTTATTGAACAGGGGATAGCGGATATATTCTATGAGTTCAGCGAACAGCCGGTAATATGCAGGTGCGGCGCCACGTGTGTTATAAAAATGGTAAAGGACCAGTGGTTCCTGAATTATTCAGATCCTTCATGGAAAGAACAGGTTTATGAATGCCTTGGAAATATGCAAATAATACCACCTGAATTAAGAGTGGAATTTGAAAATAAGATAGACTGGCTGAAAGATAAAGCATGTGCGCGTCGAAAAGGGCTTGGAACAAGGGTTCCATGGGATCCGGAATGGGTGATAGAATCGTTGGGCGATTCAACTATTTATATGGGATATTATATTATTGCAAAATATCTTGATGAATTTGAACCCGAACAATTAAAAGCTGAGTTTTTTAATTATTGCTTCCTTGGTGAAGGGACAGCGCAAAGTGTAGCCTCAATTACAGGGATCGATGAAAGCACGATCAATAGTATAAGGCAGGATTTCCTTTACTGGTACCCGGTTGACCTTCGCTCTTCCGGGAAAGACCTTATCCCGAATCACCTGTTGTTTTTCCTGTTCCATCATGTAGCTATTTTTCCAAAAATCCACTGGCCGCGTGCTATTGCCATCAATGGTTTTGTCTCACTTGAAGGGCAAAAGATGAGTAAATCCAAAGGGCCTATCCTCACATTAAAATCCGCTGTAAAAGAATACGGCGCTGATATCACACGTCTTTATATCCTGAGCACGGCCGAGCATGTCCAGGATGCAGATTGGAGATCTGCTGATATTGAATCTACACGAAAGCAATTTGAAAGGTTCTATAAAATGGCATTTGATTGTCCGCCCTGTGACCGGAATACCAGAAATTACGAATTGAAGTTCATAGATAAATGGATGCTCAGTAAATTACAATACAGGATAAAAGAAACTACTGATGCCCTGAATAAAATGGAGATTAGAAGAGCGGTGCAGAATGCTTTTTATCATATGATGAATGACATGAAATGGTATGAACGGCGTGGAGGTATTGCAGTAAAAGCAGATGTCATAGATGTATGGATCAGATTAATGGCGCCATTTACACCTCATATTTGTGAGGAAATCCATGAAAGATCCGGAAAGGATTTCATTTCACTGGATAAGTTCCCTGAAGCAGATATTTCATTAATTGACAGGGGCGCAGAACTTGCAGAAGAAATAACGGGTAATACACTGAGGGATATTGAGGAAATAATCAGGCTCATTAGAATTAAACCAAAAAGAGTAGTTCTATATACTGCAGCTTCCTGGAAAAAAAAGGTCCTGGTAAAAGCTATCATGATGAAAAAAGATAATGTTCTTGATATGAAAACTCTCATGAATGCACTCATGAGCGATCCTTTGATGAGGCCATTTGCAAAAGAGGTCCCGAAATTTGCGCAAAAGATAATCACTGATGTCCAGGGGATGGAAAAAGAATTGATGAACTCCCTGACCGAAGTGGATTTTGATGAAACAAAAGCTCTTTATGAAGCTGTGGATTTCTTAAGCTGCGAGATAGGATGCAATATCGAGATATACAACGCTGATGAGCCAGGATATGATCCGCAGGGGAAAAGCAAGCATGCAGTTCCGATGAGACCCGCAATATTCATTGAATAAGTGGAAAGCAAAAATTCTGTTTAGGAATATATACTGTATATCGCCAAAGCAAAGATGGCAATAATAGTGAATTCACCATCGATAAGCAAATCCATAATTTTTCCTTTATTTATACTATCTTTAGAAAAACGCAGAATGTACCAATAACCATATAAAATAAGGAATATTAAAACTGAAAAATATCTATGGAAAAACCCTTTATAATAGGTAAAAATAAGCCATGGTACTAGGGTTGAGTTAAGGACTAATAAAAGTCGTTTTGTTTTATCCTTCCCTAAAAAAACTGGTATTGTTCTTATATTACTTTCTCTGTCACCTTCAATATCGCGAATATCGAATATAATGCTGTTTATAAAGCTTTTAAGGAAAAATAAATAAAAGATTAGAATAATCGATAAAATTTCTTTTTCAGAAAGGTAAATTACTGGAAGAAAGGTTGTGCCTACCGACCACGACAAAGCTACGGTTATATTTTTTACGCCTGTTATATCCTTTAAACGGGGCAGATTACTATTCAATTTCACGCTGTATAGCATTCCAAGAAATAAAGGTAATAGAATAACAGGAAGTGTCATAATACTCTCCAAAAATCCGAGGATCAGGGAAAGTATGAATGATATCGCCACAGAGAATTTGAAAAAAACACCAATCTTTTTTATTGTATCTGCTCTTTTAGGATTATTTATTGCATCTTCATTTATGTCTGTTAATTTATTTAATCCATAAGTGCTAAATATAGTTAAGAAAGTTATCAAAATAATATTTAAAGAGAAAATATTGAATAATAATCCAGAGAAAATAATTTTAAATGATCCGCTTATCGCTAAGAATAATGATGTTGAAATCAAAAATGAAACAAATTTATTAGATATTGTTAAAAATTTCATGAATGATGAATTATGTAATCAGACAATTCCTCCTTGTCTATCCTCCTTTATTTGGATGCAGAATTATCTTGAAAACCTATCCCAGAATTAAACTACTGGAATCGATTTAGATTATTACCTCATATTTAATTGCTTTGATGCTATAGTAATTGAATAGTTCAATCCCCCATTGAATTGCGAGATTATCGGTAGAAATTAAATCAAAAGCAGTGTCATATATTCCGTTTTTATTGAATAATCCTATAGAAAAAAATGAATCGGTGACCGTAAAAGCCAATTTTAAATTTTCTTTTGTTATTAAAAATTCAAGTCTATAGTTGATGATTGCGTTATCGAGATTCACTTTTCCAGTAATTTCCGTGATTTTATTAAAAACCTCATCATTCAATATCAGACTCGTGTCTATTTTATTTAGTACAAGTTGTTTGAAAATGTCAGGATAATCCGGGCTATATATGGAGGAGATGCCTTTGATCCATTTTGCTTTTTTTACAGAGTTAAGGTAAGAGCTATGTGTTTTAATTATATCCAAGGGATTTATCTGAATTAAATTCGAATTTTTTAACCACCCAATCTTCTCCATCAAATGTTCTGGAATCCCACTTATATCATGATCAAGCCAGAACCTTTCATGCTTTCTCATCACCTCGGCAGCATTACTGAAATCTATAAGCTTCAGGGTTATAATCCTTCCTGTATTTGTGAGCGCATAATTTTTATTTTTCTGTTGAAAGGTCAGGTTATTCTTTTCAAGCTCTTTTAATGCATGCAGGGCCGTAGTTGAACTTATTTTCAGCCCTTCCCGCAGATCACCCAGCGATTTATCTTGCTCGATCATACTGATAAGGATATTCCTTCGCAGATCAGAGCAGGCTATTAGATGGAGCATATCCCTGGTATTCATATATTTGTCACCCTACTTCATTTTTTCAGCTAAATCAACACCTATACCCTATCCTGTAATTAACAATTGAAATATTGCTTAATTGAAGCAATATAATTAATATGATACATACTTAAATAGATTGCCAAATCACGTCTGTAATTAATATCAATATTGCTTAAATTAAGCAATATTGTCTGAATAACAATCTTCTTATATATCTAAATCATACAGTAATATATGTCAGATTCGATATGTACATAATGATAATGTATTGATTGTAATCTGTATGATTCAAACGTGATCATTAAAAATAAAGTAATTTTAACATAATATGACAACAATAGAAATGCTTGAAAAGGTACTGAAAAATATCAATAATATCGGGGGTGTTGAAGAATCGGCTGTGGCAAGCAGGGATGGTTTGCTAATCTGTTCGACTATAAGTAAAAAGCAGCATGCTGAGACCTTTGTAGCCATGTCAGCTACCATGATAGGAGCGGCGGAAACAGCAACAACAGAGCTTGGAAAAGGCATTCCTGAAAGAATAATTGTTGAATCAAATAACGGGAGAATAATCGGAACAGGTGCTGGACCAAAAGCATTGCTCCTGGTCATGACAAAACCAGATGCAAGTCTTGGATTGGTTTTAATTGAAATGACAAAAGCATCTGAGCTGATAAGAAATATTATTGGATGATGTTTCTTTCGTGTGGTTAAATAGTAAAGATATGGAAAACTTGTTATAGTCTCAAATCATAAAATGAGCATGTCATGAAGCAGGTCACAACAGGAGTAAATGGTCTTGACAAAGTACTTAAAGGAGGTTTCCTTAGACCCTCAATTGTATTGATAGCAGGTACTGCAGGGACTGGAAAAACAACACTGGTAATGCAATCAATTTTTAACTCTGCGAAAAATGAGGAAATCTGTATGTACATAACTGCAATTTCCGAGCCCATTGCCATGATCAATAACTTCATGTCACAATTCTCTTTCTATAACATTTCACTTCTTGCAAAAGGTAATGTTAAGTATGTGCCTATCGGTATCGATATAATTCATAAAGGTTCTGAAGCGATCATTAAGGAAATGGAACGGAATATTGAAATAATCAAGCCTGACAGGATCATCATTGACCCTGTGAACGTGTTTGCTTATGGATTGGATAGCGAATCACAGAGGCAGTTTTACTATGATTTTTTTACCAGCATGAAAGGATGGAATTCTCTTGTCCTATTAACAGGGGAATTTACAGGGGAGGAGCTTATCAAGAGTACACTGAGTTATATGGTCGATGGTATAATCCAGATCAGCAATGAGCCATTTTATGAAAAAAATATAAGATACCTGAATGTTCTCAAAATGAGGGGACAGGAAATCCAGGGGGGTAAACATTCGTGCAAGATCAATAAAGATGGATTTATAGTATTCCCCAGAATACACCCAATAGCCAGGAAATCTGTTTTCAATGAACGGATGTCAACCGGTGTAAAGGGACTGGATAAAATGACTGGTGGAGGCTTCGTACGTGGTTCTTCAATATTGATCTCCGGCTCAAGTGGGACAGGGAAGACAATACTTGGAATGCAATTCATCATAGATGGCCTCTTAAAAAATGAACCTGGTATAATAGTTTCTTTTGAAGAGGACATAGAGCAGGTCCGTGAAAATTCTAAAATGTTCAATTGGAACCTGGAGGAATTTGAAAATAAAAACTTACTGAAAATGATATCTCCTCTTGAATATGATGCATATGAACTGGCGCTACAGATCGAAGAGACAATTGACACTATAAAAGCTAAACGTTTGCTGCTGGATGGGACAGGAAGACTACAGAGAATGTTACCCCAATATGCACAACTACCTGAATATATGGGGACGGTCAGTAACATCTTAAAGAATAAGAATATAACGGCAATTTATACAAATGAGACTTCAAACCTGACAGGAGCAACACAGATCACAGGAACGGGCATTTCCCCGTTTCTCGATACAGTTATACTCCTTCGGTATGTAGAGATAAAAAGCGAGATGCGAAAAGCCATATCAGTCCTTAAGATGAGGGGAAGTGACCATGACAAGGAGATAAGAGAAATCGTTATCACAAAAAATGGAGCTGAAATCAAGCTGCCTTTTAGTGAATACTCAGGTTTATTATCAGGCAATCCTATTAAGATTCCATCTCAGGCTTTTGTGGAAGCCTTTAAGAAATGACCTTATGATTGAAACATCACTTGAGCAAATCATTAAAATTTATTCATGGATAATTGCCAGTTTTATCATGATTTTTATAGCTGCAATAGCCATGTTTTATCAAAAAAAATTTGGAGTGAATACTTTTTATTATTTTTATCTTGTTCCGATAATTTTCCTTTTTGCTGTAGTCATTAATTTATATTCATTCAATACACCTGAAAGTGAATATGTGGAATTTATAGGGGTATTTATCTCTTTCATTGCTACTTATTATCTTTATAGAATAATGGTGAGGGTAAAATGATAGACTATTTTGAATTTCTTGATGTTGCTTCTTTTCTTTTATTCGCTCTTATACTATATTTTCTAAGCGTCATAAGCAAACGATTGGGCAATGTCATGGGACTGAAAAAGTATTATTATCTTTATTATCTTGGAATATTTTTCTTATTATTTGCTTCTATCATAACTATATTATCTGTAAGAATGCAATATACAGATTTTTATGGATATGTCTTTTTTTCAATCGGACTTACTCTGGGTCTTATCGCATCAATAAGATACTGGGGCTGGTTAATTATAGAATTATTTAGAGGTTAATCGTAATGAAATATGTATCCATACTATCTGTAATCTTTATTTTATTAATATCGGGCTGTATTGATAAAACCGAAAAAATAGACATTACTGTAATTCAGGAGCCTGAAACCATAAAGAATGATTCTTCAATTAATGTGGCGATCGCTTCGGTAGTTTCCCCAAAAGAATCGTATGAATATTATAACGAAATGATCCAATATATTTCCCGGTCTCTGGGTAGTGATGTAAAAATAATACAGAAAAGAAGTTATCAGGAAATAAATGAACTTGTTAAAAACAATGAAATTGACTTTGCTTTTGTATGTGGCGGGGCATACATTGATGGAAACTCGGAATTCGGGATGAAGATCCTTGTTGCGCCTGAAGTTAATGGAAATACAACATATCATTCATATATAATTGTCCACAACAATAGCAATTATACCAATTTGATCGACTTAAGAGGCAAGAAATTTGCATTTTCTGACCCGTTATCAAATTCAGGAAAACTTTATCCGACATACAGGCTTTTTCTTATTAATGAAACGCCAGACTCTTTCTTTGGAATTGACGGGCAGGGAAGAAATAATTGGTTTTATACATACAGTCACGATAATTCCATAATTGCAGTAGCTGAGCAACTGGCAGAAGGAGCAGCCGTGGATAGCCTGGTTTATGAGTATATGAAAGAAACGCACCCTGAAATAATAGCTAAAACGAGGATCATTGAAACATCACCATCTTTTGGTATCCCCCCGGTCGTTGTTTCAAAAGATATAGATCCTTTTTTGGAGGAAAAACTCAGGAATGTTTTCCTGAATATGGATAAGGATGAAGAAGGAAAGAGAATACTTTCATTAATCAAGGTCAACAGGTTCGTATATCTCGAAGATAATGCTTATGATTCGATCAGGGAAATGAGGAAACAAATAAAATGAGCAGCCTTCGCGGCCGGCTCATAATATCCATGCTGGCAATTATTTTTTTGATCGTTGCAGGTTCAAATTTTGTGATCCAGGATATACAAACAGGAATAATCGAAGGAGAGTTCAGGAATGAAGGTTTTTTATTGGCAAATAACCTTGCTTCGGAAATTTCAAATAATTTTCTTATAAATGATTTTGTTGAGGTGAGTAAAACAGTAGATAATGCAAAGAACAGCTATTCTGAGATCGAATATATATTTGTGGCGGATTCGCAGGGAATTGTGCTTGTTCATACGTTTGAAAGCGGATTCCCAAAAGCCCTATTAGATTATGCCAAACCTGAAAATACCAGTAAGGAAGAAATAATAAACACTGAAAAGGGAATCATACATGAATTTGATGCACCGCTTTTTAAAAATGTAGGATATGTACATATAGGATTATCAGAAAACAAGGTAAGAGCACAAATCCTTGATGCATCACGAAAAATCCTGTTTTTGGCTATTTGCGCCGTGTTGCTTGGTGGAATTTTTATCTATTTTATAGGAAAACGATTGACAGAGCCTATCATAAGACTTAATGAAGGGGCAAAAAGAATAAATAAAGGTATTCTTGACCAGAAGATAGAAGTAGGTTCCAATGATGAAATGGGGGAACTTGCACGAACATTTAATGATATGTCTTCTACCCTTGATCAAAAGATCAAGGAACTCATTACCTCAAAAGAAAAAACCGAAAATGCAGAAAAATATCTGGAGACATTGTTCGACAGTATTGAAGATGGAATTATTGTCATGAACATTAACCATGAGATCATTAAAATGAACAGCTCTTTCTTGAAAATGACGGGAATGACTGAAAAAGAGGTTTTAGGAAAAACATGTCATGAATTGATTTTCGAAACGTTACCTTCTCAAATGGAAGAGTGCCCGATCAATAGATTATTGCAAACGAGACAGCCGATACGATTTATGCAAGAGAGCAAATTCAATTCCGGGACAAAAATCCTTGATATAAATTCATCGCTGTTCATCGATATAAAGGGAAATCCAAATATTATAATGGTAATAAGGGATGTAACACAGCACAAAAATCTTGAAAATGAAATATTGCTTCGAAATCGTGAACTTACGGTGCTAAATGAAATTTCAAAGAATATCAGTGAAGCATTTGATATTGATAAAATAGTATCAAAATCACTTGAAAATATCCTGAAATTAACAAATATGGAATATGGAGATGCCTATCTGGTTGACGACAAAACAGGGAAATTTACCCTGATAAATCATCAGGGTGAAAAATGCAATGATCCTTTTGAACCCAGGAAGGTAAATGAAGTACTGATCGTTGAAGGCAAGAAAAATACTTTACCGACAAAGGATGTTTATTATTCTCGTGCAGTTATTCCACTTAAATCAAAAGATAAAGTTTTTGGGATAATTAAGATCACCAGCGAGAAAAATCATATTTATTCAGGGAGAGAAAAAGAACTTTTCTCGGCTATAGGAAACCAGATCGGTGTGGCTATAGAGAATATAAGTTTCTATGATAATATAAAATATCTTAAAGAATTTAACGATGAAATCCTGAATAATATAAATCTTGCGTTGCATGTTGTTGACAGGGATATGAGGATACTTGCCGTAAATGATGAATTAATAAAACTTGGCAGGATTAAAAGAGAAGAGGTCATAAATAAGAATCTTTACGATTTATTTCCATTCCTTAAGAAAAAACATGTTGATCAGGAATATGATCATGTTATTGAAACCGGAGAAATTTTTCAAAGTGAGGAAAAAATACAATATTATGATGAAATAATATATACAAGTACCAGCAAAATCCCCATCAAGGACAAGAATGGATTTGTTGAAAAGATCATAACTGTTATCAAGGATGTATCTGAAAAGAAAAAACTTGAAGAAGAACTTAAAGACTCTTATGAAGAACTCAAATTAACATATTCAAAACTCCAGGAACTGTATAAGATCAAAGATAATTTTCTTTCAAGTATATCTCATGAACTTAGAACTCCACTCACATCTGTTATGGGATACACTGAATTAATGCTGGAAGAGAATTTGACGCAAAAACAACGCCATAAAATTGAAATCATATTCCGGAATTCAAAACGATTATATAGGTTGATAAGGTCACTTCTTGATACCCAGATAATCGACTCAAGCGATCTCCAACTCACTAGAGAAAAGATAGTGATCAATGAACTTATCACGGGTGTGGTCGAAGATATGAAGAACATTGCAGTTAGTAAGAATATACCCATAACCATTGATATCCCTGATTTCCTGATCGTTGAAGGAGATACCGAAAGATTAATAGAAGTGTTTTCAAATATGGTGGAAAATGCCATTAAATTCACAATCGCGGGTGAGATAATTATAAAAGGAGAAATGGATAACGGAAAAGTCCATATTGCGATCAGCGACACCGGGATTGGTATCCCTGAAGATAAGCTGAATAAGATATTTGACAGGTTCTATCAGGTGGATTCATCAGACAAACGAAAATTCGGCGGTACCGGATTGGGTTTATGGATATCGAAGAAAATTATAGACGCTCATAATGGCAGAATATGGGCGGAAAGTAAAAATAGAGGGAGTACCTTTCATATTTTATTGCCAAAACGGGTGAAATAATGAGCACAGATAATTCAACAAAAAAAGTTCTTGTAGTGGATGATGAACCTGATACGCTCGAACTTGTTAAGCTGGTACTTGAGAGCGGAGGTTTTGAAGCGATTCTTGCAAATAACGGAAAGGAAGCCCTGGCTCAAATAGCTACCGTACGGCCCGATCTGGTTCTTCTTGACATCATGATGCCGGACATGGATGGATGGGATGTGTTCAGGAAAATGAAAGAAAGAGATCCGGGCATTCCCATCGCTATTTTGACAGCAAAAGCGCAGAATATCGATAAATTGCTTGGGCTGCATGTTTTAAAAGCTGACGATTATATAACTAAACCATTCGGGAAAAATGAATTGATCAGCAAAGTGAAGAGATTGATAGAATCAACGGAAAAAAACAAATAACGACCATAAATTAAAATATTATTCAAAACAATGAGAGAAATATCATGCAAGTACAAAAAATTATAATTCCCTTTTATACACAGGAAAGATGGCAGAACTGGATAATACAGGTCAAAGAAAGCGGTTTTAAGATCGATGACCAGCAAAAAGGAGCGATTTTTGTTAACATGGAAGATGATGTTGTCCTTGCATGCCTTAAAATTATTGCAAAGTTTGATAAGAACTCAATCACAAAAGAAGATGCGCTGGGACAGATCACATCGATTAAGGAAATAGTCCTTAAACAAGTTGAGCCCATTTCTGAGGATATCGATATGATGATCGAATCCACGCAATTATCGCTAATGGGTGTTTTTGCTTCATGTGAATGTTACATAGAGAAAGCGTTTGAAAAAACAAAATCTCTCAAGCCTTTGATCAAAAAAGCAATAGAAGCTGAGAAAGAAGAGAATATGGGAGCAGTCCTTGGAAATATTGCAGAGATCGGCGCAAACATCCTTGCGGGCGGGAAAATAAAAGATAAGGATCTTGAGGATATTCCTGACGGACTTGTGGCTGAATGGCTTGATGGGGTAGATTCACTCCGGGCAGCCATGATAGGGGATACAAGCTATCGTGACGATGAACCCGATGAAGGCAATTGAAATTTAGATGCTGATCCACAAAATCTTAAGTCTTCCTGAAAATGAGAATGTCTGTTTTGTTGAAGAAAGTTTTGCTTCTTTAAAAAACAATGCGCTTACACTTGCATATCTTGAAAATATCAGGAAAGACCCGGATGCCCTGGTATCAGGGATAAAAGATGAAAATGATAACATTATTGGCCTGGTCCTTATTAATCCTGAATCTGAAGAATCAGAATCGTTCCATGCAATTTTTACAAATATTATTTCATCAAGGCCGATTCCAAATAATAGCAGCATGATTTTTTCCGGAATTGTTAAAGATATGAAGCTGCAAAATTCGTATAATACAACGATCCAAGAATTTAGTGAAGCTGTAAATGAATATTATTCCATCGAACTTGTTAGCAGGCATTTATGTGAAAATTGCCATGTAAACAAAGAACCCTATAATATGGTTTATATTGAAAGCAGGAATGCCAGGTTAAAAGGAATCCTTGATAAATATAGACTCGAGGGCAGCATACTGGAAATATGCTGCGGGAACGGGATGTCCACTCTGCCGCTCCATAATATGGGATATGATCCTATATCTATCGATTATGATAAATGCCAGATATGCCAGGGACTTGAACATAGTGTGCTTGACCCGAAGAGGACAATAGTTATTGATGCCACGAGGCTTTCAGAATTCTTCAATATAAATTCTTTTGATACAATAGTGGGCTTTATGCTTGGGACGATATATCCTTTCAATAAAAGTATATGGGAAAAAATGATGACTGAGTCAGTATCGATTCTCAAATCCGAAGGAATGATCCTGTTGACTGTAAATAAGAAAGAAGAGATAGAGATATTGAAAAACGCACTTGAAATAAATGGGATCAGGGGGCAATTAATTGATAATACCGATAGCAAAGGCATTTATGACCAGTGGATATATGTAGGAACTAAAGAATAAAATATTAATAGTAATAAAGGATTAATAAAATGCCGCGAGACAGAAGGGATTTTTTCTATAGAAAAGCAAAGGATGAAGGTTATCGTTCCCGCGCTGCTTTTAAACTCAAGCAGATCAATGAAAAATTTAAGATCATCAAAAAAGGGGATACTGTTGTTGATCTTGGTGCAGCGCCCGGAGGATGGCTCCAGGTTGCAAAAGAACTATCTGGCGGAATAGTTGTAGGTGTGGATATTCTGGATATCGAGGAGATAGAAGGCGTGGATGTAATAAAAGGTGATATCCGCCTTGATAAAACCATTGAAAAGATAATGGAGAAGATCAAGTCGGATAGGGCTGATGCTGTAATTTGCGATGCTGCGCCTAACCTTTCAGGAAGCTGGAGTTATGACCATGCCCGTTCTATTGACCTTTCAACTTCAGCTCTTGAGTGCGCAAGAAAGATACTAAAGAATGGAGGAAATTTTGCGGTCAAAGTCTTCCAGGGAGATATGTTCCCGGACTTTCTCAATAAGGTCCGAGGGATTTTTGGAAAGGTACAGGCTTTTTCTCCCGAAGCATCCCGGCAGCAGAGTGCTGAGATCTATATTATCGGGAAGGAATTATTGACAGACGCAGTCAAGATGAACGGGGAATATGCTGTAACTATAGAGGACACAGGCGCAAGCGGGGACGGGATCGCAAAGATCAATGATTTCGTTGTTTTCGTAAAAGATGCAAAAAAGGGAGAGAATCTTAATATTCGGATCAGGTTCATCAAACCCAATTTTGCATTTGGGGATAGAATTTAATCGAAACTTTGCGGTGTACAATAAACAATATAAATCGCGAAGAACGCAAAGTCGGCCATTAACTGTGGTTCATAAATAAACATGAAAAAAACAACGAACCAATACGAACTGTTACGAACTCCGGTAGCGTGAGTTCGTTTCAGTTCGTACGAGTTAGTTGTTAATTTTTTCATACCAGTACGCAAAGAAAAAATCATATCAACAAATAATGTAACTGTCTCGCGAAATCATAAGGGTTATATGTTTGATTATCTAATTGTTAATACATTACATTATAGTTATATCGATAAAGAAATCCGGCAGGAAAAAGAAAGTGAATGTTTTGACCTTATATAAACATCTTCATAAATTATTGATTTTGAGCCTTATTTTCATCTTCTTGCCTTCATCAGTATCAGCAAATTGGCAGAATTATGGCGGGGATCTTGCGCATAGCGGTTATTCAGAAAGTTCGCCAATTCCACTGGAATTAAAGTGGAAATACCATATAGGGAATTCGGAAATCTCTGCACCTATAATTGATGCAGGAATACTCTTTGCAGGTTCTGACGATAATAATTTGTATGCTATAGACGCTGTTAAGGGTGAGTTAAAATGGCAGTTTCCCACTCTTGGAAAAGTCTATACTCCAGCAGCAAAAAACGGGGTGATTTTTGCAGCTTCTTTTGATAATAATATTTACGCTTTAGATTATAATGGAAACCAGAAATGGAAATCAAATACCGGATTCAGTACGGCTTCACCACCCATTGTTTATAACAATATTCTCTATGGGGGATCTGATAGGTACATTTATGCGATATATGTTAACAATGGCAGTACAGATTGGAGATATGCAACCGGTGGATGGGTCGAATCCGCGCCTGCAATTTCACAGGGCATGGTATATGCAGGTTCAAATGATAATTACCTGTATGCTCTTGATGCAGGAAATAAAAATCTCAGATGGAAATACCAAGCTGGCGGGAGCATCACATCATCTCCGGCTGTTATCAACGGCATTGTATTTGCAGGAGCAAATGATTTCAATGTTTATGCAGTTGATTCGAATAGCGGAGAATTGAAATGGCGAGAAAAAACCAATGATGTAGTAAAATCATCTCCTGCAGTTTTTCAAAATTCGGTTTATGTAGGTTCTAATGATAATACATTATATGCAATAGATATGGATAACGGGGATATTATCTGGAAATTTGTAACCGATGGATGGATTGACTCACAGCCAATAGTGACAAAGGATATTGTTTATGCAGGATCAAAGGATGGAACTATTTATGCCATTGACCGGGAAAAAGGAACTAAAGTCAGCAGTTATGATGCAGGTAATGGAATAATATCCCTGGCAATATCGGATAATATGTTATATGCTACATCAAATGACGGTTATGTTTATGCTTTTGGCACAGAGGTCCCTGAATCTACAACAATATCTAAAGTTGCTCCGGATTTGATACCTCCTGAACTTAGAATAAATCCTATTCCCATAAATATCACTTCTGAAACACTGACCGTTTCAGGCACAGCAAAAGACCCGGCCGGCATATTAATTGTTACAGTAAATGGTATCGATGCTGGCGCAGATAACTGGAAAGCAACACTAACACTTTCTAAAGGTATAAATATCATATCAATAAAGGCAGTAGATAAAGCAGGAAATATTAAAACTGAGGTTCGTACGGTTAGATATATTCCTCCGGAAATTCAGGAAACACCTGCTATTGAAACCCCGGGATTTTCGCTTTATCTTAGTTTAATATCGTTAATGGTAATTGTAATTTTGAATAAAATTAAGAAAAATGACAACTTGGAATAAAATAAAGTCAGATCCTGAGAGCCACATTTACTTATTTTTAATACTTTTGATCGGTCTTATT
Organism: Candidatus Methanoperedens sp.; assembly: GCA_049301735.1. GTDB lineage: Archaea > Halobacteriota > Methanosarcinia > Methanosarcinales > Methanoperedenaceae > Methanoperedens. The sequence continues at coordinate 1,611 of JBAQLI010000185.1, read as the reverse complement.
ATAAGGCTTTTTACTTTTTCGCAGGTATTTGAGCCTGGCAGGATAGTGTTTCTTGAAGCTGATCCATATTATCATATGTGGAGGGTATTTTCGTATATTGAGTCGTTCCCTAAAACATTCTTTTTTGATTCGTTTATTAATTATCCATATGGTGTTGTTGTGGGGTGGCCGCCTCTCTTTGATCAAATTATCGCGCTAATATCTTTAGTAGCAGGTCTTGGGAAACCCGGCATACATCTTGTTGAAACGATAGGCGCATTTACTCCTGTTGTTTCAGGTATTTTCTCAATAATTTCAGTATATTATATAGCAAAAGAAATTTTTAATGAACGAATCGCCATTTACAGTTCCCTTTTACTTGCAGTGATGCCTGCACATGCCCAGATATCTTTTCTTGGATTTACAGACCATCATATTGCGGAGGTTCTGATTTCGGTTTTAGCTTATTTGTTTTTTATAAGATCATTAAAAAACGATTCCTACAGATTTTCTATCTTATCCGGGATCATGATCGGATTATCATTTCTTATATGGATCGGAGCTCCGATATTCACCGGGATAATATTATCCTATATAATTATTCAATTCGTTCTGGATAAAAAATCAAATATTAGTTCTAATTATCTTCTGAAAACCGGTACTATTTCATTTTTGATCGCGTTTGTTACGATCATCTTTTTTTATCTCTGGACACCATGGCAAAAGGATCTCCAGGCAGGTACGCTCTCATATTTTCAGCCGATATTTGTATTTTTATGTGCAATAATAGTACTTGTTTTAGGAATTATTTCCAGAATAGTGAAGGATCAAAAATGGTTTTTATTTCCATCAATAATTCTAGTTATGTTCGCTTCATTCTTTTTAATACTGGTATTTAGTTTGCCATCTTTCTATGACAATTTATCAAATGGCATAGGATATTTGCTCAGGGATGCACCTGTATTAAAACAAATAGTTGAGGCGCAGCCGTTATTTTATACATATGACGGGTTTTTCCTGGGATGGCAATTCTTCAGTAACCCTGTGTGGTATTCATTTGCTTTTAGTTTTTATTTTGCGATCATCGGACTTTTCTTGTTGTTATATTATCATCGAACAGGAATAGATAAAGGAAGATTGTTTCTTGTAATATGGACATTGATCGTCCTTGTGCTTGCATTGTTCCAGAGACGGTTCACTTATACGCTGGCAGTGAATGTTGCGATATTATCGGGATTTTTTATAGATAAGATCACATTTAATATAAGTAATATTTATAAGTCTAAGGATTTGAATCTGAAATCGGGTCATATCGCTTTGTTTATTCTCATGGTTCTTTGTATTCCAAATTCAGTATTGGCGTATAACATGGCACAGTCCCCGCCCAAACCTTCGGATGACTGGTATGATTCATTGATATGGTTAAGAGAAAACACTCCGGATCCGGGAAAAAGTCCTGAATATGGCATAATGACATGGTGGGATTACGGGAACTGGATCTTGTATATTTCCAAACGTCCAGTGGTTGCTAATAATTTCCAGATTGGCGGGGACAGCGCTGCGAAGTTTTTTGTTGCGCCGGATGAAGTTGCTGCAAATAAGATAATGGATATGCGAAAAGCAAGATATGTG
>JBAQLI010000184.1:0-4290 GCA_049301735.1 Candidatus Methanoperedens sp. | reverse complement strand
GCTACATAAATTCCCTTACTTTTAGTATCAAATACACCTTTGAATTGGTGATTGGTGAAAGTGGATTGCTTTAAGTCTATACAGAGAGGTTTTATTGGTTCAACTTTAGGAATATCAAAAATATATTGGCCGTCTTTGAACGCATATTCAGCAGATTTTTTTTGTGTGATATAAGATAAAAAAAACCTCTCAATATCAAAGTTGTTGATACAGTGAGAGATGTCCCTTGTCATGTCTTTAACATTGATAAGATTGAACCTTTCCTTAATCAAAAAATGGTCGATCTCTTTGAAAATCTCTAATTTCTCAGTCAAAATTTCTTCGACTTTATCTACACCTGAACCTGCAGTCCTTGCCACTTTAAAGATGTCAAGCATTTCTTTCTCAGAGATCAATGAACCAATAACATCAATGGCACTATCACCGAATATCGCTCTAATATTTTCCATTTTCTCTTGGATTTTTTTCAATACAGCATCATCAATGGGAAATGCCGTTTTGAAGTTGTGGATAAAGACTTTTTTCTCCTGACCATACCTATATACTCGGCCAATCCTTTGTTCTAATCTGTTAGGATTCCAGGGTAATTCATAATTGACTGCAATGTTGGCAAATTGGAGATTCAATCCTTCCCCAGCTGCTTCTGTACCTAATAAAATATGAGATGACCTTTCAAAAAGTCTGGCTGCTTCTTTTTTCTCTTCAATACTCATACCGCCAGTTATTTTCGAAACCAAAAATCCTTCGTCCTTTATAAGTTTGTTTTCGAGGAATCGGAGAGTGTCTGTGAATTCAGTAAATATGATTATCTTATCTTTGGGTTGCTCTTTTCTAAGATCTCTGACTAACTCTATAAGTTTCTTGAATTTGCTATCCTTTTCTTCCGCGACCAATTTTTCTCCCATCGCGATTAACTCATCGAGAGCCTTCAATTCGATCTTTAGCTCTTCTCCAGTAGTGGCTGTTGCGCCTAACAAAATTTCTTCAGCCTTCTCCTTCTTCACTTCGTCCTGGTCTTCAAGATAATCCAAGTAATTGATCTCTTTATTGGCATCAAAGTCTATGTAAGGCTCAAGCAATCGTATTTTTCTCTTTATCAAAGAACTTAAACCAGCTTTGATCGATGAACTCACCCTTCGGTGAAGAATGTATAAAGCAAGTATTGCTGTATTCTTCCCCGCTTCATCTGCTTTCTGGTAATATGTCGTCACATAGTCTTCAACCCCGTTATAGAACTCCATTTCTTCAGGTGAATAATCGATATTTATTGTCTGGGGTTGATCTCTATTCGGGAAGATCTTTTTTCCTCTAAAATCTACAATCTCCTCTTTAAGCCGCCTGATCATCAAAGGTTCCAGGAATTTTTTGAATTCCCCTGAATCCGAACTATATTCCAGTTCGTCATCAACAAGTTTTACAAGAGCAGTGAAGTTTTCTACCTTACCATCATGCGGAGTTGCTGATGCCAGAATCAGATGTTTAGTCCGTTTACTTAATTCCTGCGCCAGTTCGAACCTTAAAGAGCCGGGCTTAAGCTTATGCGCTTCGTCAATAATTATCATATCCCATGAAGCCTGCAGCAACAATTCATATTTCTCAGTGCTCCTTCCCGTATCTACCGAGATTATAGCTCTGTTTTCCTCCATATACAGATTGCTTTCTATCTGTCCATGAATTATCTTGAAACTTTCATTGAATTTGTCATTCATCTCCTCTTTCCACTGGATCTGCAATCCAGATGGGGAGACAATAAGTACCCGATGAACTTTCTTTCGAAGGATCAACTCCTTCATGACAAGGCCGATCATTATGGTTTTGCCCAGTCCCACATCATCAGCAAGAAGCATACGAATCCTGCCGTCAAGACCGCTCTGAGGTCGTAGAAGTCTCATCATTTTTACAAAAGCTTCGATCTGATGGGGCAGAGGATCGATCTTTCCTATGGCTACTGCTGAAACAGGATCGAACTTATGCTTTAGATGAAGGCGAAAAGCATCGACATTGAGCTTTAGCTTTATCAACTCATCAAACCTATTTTCCTTGAAACGCTGTTCCACATCGTCCATGCTTATCGGCATCTAATCCACCTCAGAAATCATCCAATCCTCTCTGTCCTGATTTCGGGAATGACTGCTCGGTTCTTTCAAGAATCTTCATGGATATCTGTCGCTCAGAGTCTTCAGGTTCAAGTGACTGTAAAGCTTCAAGGACATCTTTGATCTCATTCCTGCTATATCGAACTCTTTCCATTTGTTTATCTGCTTCACCAAAGCCGCCTTTATCAAATGCTGCCATGATAAGATGGACTGCATCAATTAATGATTTAGGGTCAGTATTAATAAAATCTCTTTCATTATATTTCAGAATCTGGATGCCTTTTGCTTTTCCTTTATCAATAGATTTTATCAATCCCTCGCTCTCGAACTGCTTTAAATTGACATTCAGGCTTTTCGCGATCAGATTGGCTGTGTCAAATGGCATCCCTTCAAGCCCGCTCAATCGGGAATATAAATAAAATGAAGTCTGCGCGTCAAGTACGGCTGCGTTTTTGATATATCTGCTTAGCACATATTCTGCGACATACTTCTGGACGAGCGCAAGAACATCCTTTATTTTCATATCGCCCGTATAGCTTTTAATCTCTGAATACTGTGTGATAACATCAAGAGTCGCTCCCATTGCTGAAACCGTAAGGTCAGCACCGCGCAGCCCGTATTTCCAGAATTTATCCAGGCGCCGCTTTAAGTGCATTTCGACTTCATCTTTTATCTCTTCGATGTATCCTGATTTTTCAGATTTACGCTTTCGTGCAACGATGATGATTGAGGACATCATAGAGGCATGACCGCGTGCCAAGGGGTTTGTTGTGCTTTCTGTGTGGACAGGCCATGTTGCGGTTATCCTGAAAGCCGCTTTCTGGAGGGAGCTTATCACGAAATCCCACGCATCGATTGAGGAATGGGCGAAGAACATGACAAGCATGCCGTTGTCTTTCAGGCAATCGTGCATGCGGATGCAGGAGAGTTTGAATAACTGCTCAAAAAATTCTCCGGTTCTTTTGCAACCGCCAACAGACATATCTTCTGACTTTGGTACATCACCGAGATCATGAAAACCTTCCAAGGCCCTTCTTTCCCACACATAAAAGAATTCACTAAATTCTGCGTATCGAACATCATCGAAATATGGTGGATCTGTGATTATAATATCGACTTTTTCTTTTAGATTTGTAATCGAGCCATATTTAATGTGGATAGTTCCACTGTTCTCAAGTTTTTCTATGGAATATTCAAGTCCATCCAAAATGGATTTATTTACTCCGATGAAACTACCAGAACCTTTTATAAAAGGATTCACTTCAGCGTGATTCCACATCATACCTACTCCCCTTTTCCCAAGTACTGAAGCAATTACTTCAAAAGTACTAGCCCACGTAATAGCTCGACAATTATGGTCAATATTTTTTCCAAAAATAAAGGAAATATAACTCATAATTGCTTCTTGATAATTTGCATCATATTCTTTAGGGAGATTTTTACCATATAATCTGACATATTTCAACATAGTTACAAAGAAAAGTTTTTGGCGAAAATTAAGAAGTTTATGCCAATATTTCAAATATAATTTGGCCGAAAGAGAGCCACGAGAATCATCTGGAATTTCTTCTAAGGGAATTAAATTGTTTTGAATCCATCTATCCCAATTCTTTTCGACCTCTGCCTTAGCTTTTTCATACGCTTCATAATTTGCTTTAGAAGGTAGAACATATTCTTTTCCTCTTTTTTTGGATAAGATTACTGCTAAAAGTATTTCCTGTTCATTATCGAGAATATATTTTTGAACAACATCATTTGTAATTTTTGAACCACATGAAAGACATTTTCCATCCCCTCCCGTACATGTTCCATCTGGAGCATTTGTTCCATTAATAATTTCAAAATGAAGTTTTCCATTTTCAACTGAGGGTTGAATGTAGATATTGATTTTTTCTTTTCTCACAAGCCACCATTGGCCGACTAGAGGGGTATCAAAACCACACTTAGGGCAGCGAACCATCCATGCCCATATGTAAGCAGTGGGATAATTACCATTATGCATAGGATAGTAGCTCTCAAGCTCTTTTTTAGTTTCTTCAAATACCCAATCAAGACCTTTTTTAACATCTTCGCTCATCTAAAGCAAATCGTTGCTACGTAAGTTATTAGAACCAGATTCAATAAATATATAACATGTATGATTAAAGGGGAGTTAGCAATATCAGATTTTATGCCTTCTGAAGAGAAATGTTTT
>JBAQLI010000183.1:0-5352 GCA_049301735.1 Candidatus Methanoperedens sp. | reverse complement strand
ATTTTACTTTTTGCATGGATTTCGGTTGTCTTGGCAAAAGGAAGATGAAAACAATGAAATCATTGTAGCTATTGATTTTATGCAGCCAAGGATCTTACATTTAATCCCGCCATAGGCGGCGCCTCACCAGGGGTCTGGGGTCGCAACCCCAGCGCCGTTAAGATAATGTTGACCAAAAGTGTTAATAGTACGCTAATCCGGTCTGGAAAATTAACATCAACATTTATAGGAACGCAAGACTAACATAAATATGGAGTGTGAAGTAGATATGATTAAAATAATTGTAGAACATCAGAGCCAGGAATTATAGAGGAATGCATGCCGTTCAGATATCTTGAGGATATTGCAACTGCGGATGCAGCTTTTGAAGTGGAGGGACGGACACTGGAAGAACTCTTCAGGGATGCTGCAATTGCCACTTTTGAGGTTATGGTTGATACGAAGAGCGTAGAGCCAGGGATTACAAGGAAAATTGAACTCAAAAACGAAGCTATTGATAATTTGTTATTCGACTGGCTATCGGAACTGGTCTACCTGAAGGACGCTGAAGCTCTCCTATTTAGCAAATTTGACGTAAGCATAAAAAAAAATGATTTCTATGAGTTCAAGGCAACCGCATCGGGTGAGGCTATCAACCAGGACAAACATACTCTCAGGTCTGATGTGAAGGCGGTTACATATCATATGTTCGAAATTAAAAAAAAAGGGGAAAACTGGACTGCCAGGGTTGTTCTTGATATATAATAGAAGATAAGAACCTATAGGAGGTTAGCATGGAGATAAAAAGGATATCTGATTACATATGGGAGATACCTGCTACAGAGAAGGAAGGAATGCTTGTACCTGCAAGGATATACGCGACCGAGAAGCTTATGCGCGAGATGGATGCCGGAGTACTCGATCAGGTGACAAATGTAGCCTGCCTTCCGGGAATACAGAAATACGCATACTGTATGCCTGATGGTCACCTGGGATACGGCTTCCCGATAGGAGGTGTGGCGGCTTTCTCGAAGGAGGACGGGGTGATATCCCCGGGTGGGATAGGTTTTGACATAAACTGCGGGATGAGGCTTATAAGGACGGATCTGACTGTAAGCGAAGTCGCACCCAGGATACGGGAGCTTGTGAATTTGATGTTCGAGATAGTGCCAGCGGGCGTGGGGAGCAGGGGATTTGTAAAGCTCTCTGTAGAGGAGTTCAAGCGGGTAATGGCCTGCGGCATTGACTGGTGCATCGAGAAAGGTTACGGGTGGGAAGAAGACAGGGAAAGGATTGAGGAGAACGGATGCATACAGGGCGCAGACCCGTCAAAGATAAGCGAGAAAGCTATTAGCAGGGGAATATCCCAGCTTGGAACCCTGGGTTCAGGGAACCATTATCTTGAAATACAGATAGTCACGCCCGAAAAGATATTTGACAAAGCCGCAGCTAAAGCATTCGGTATATTCGAGAACCAGGTCGTTATTATGGTGCACTGCGGCTCCAGGGGCTTTGGGCACCAGGTCGCAACGGATTACCTTCGCATTTTTGACACCGCCATGAGGAAGTACGGGATTACTGTCAGGGACAGGGAACTTGCGTGTGCCCCATTTAACTCGCCTGAAGGGCAAGATTACTTCAAAGCAATGAAATGCGCCGCAAATGCTGCATTCGCAAACAGGCAGGTGATAGTCCACAGGATACGGCAAGGGTTTGGCAGGATATTTGGAAGAAAGCCTGAGGATATGGGAATGCACATAATATACGATGTGGCACATAACGTCGCAAAATTAGAGACACATGAGGTCGACGGGATGGAGAAAGAACTCGTAGTGCACAGGAAAGGATCTACACGCTGTTTCGGTCCGGGAAGAAAGGAGGTGCCGGAGATTTACAGGAGTATAGGTCAGCCTGTAATAGTAGGAGGCTCCATGGAGACGGGCTCGTATCTTCTTGTCGGTACGGAAAAAGCCATGACGGAGACATTTGGTTCCACAATGCACGGCTCGGGGAGAACGATGTCAAGAACAAAGGCGAAGAAGGAGGTCATCGGTGCTGAGTTAAAGAAGAAAATGGAAGACGCTGGGATTATAGTTAAAGCTGTTTCCATGTCAGGTCTGGCTGAAGAAGCAGGGTTTGCATACAAGAATATCTCAGAAGTGGTTGATACGATGGAGATGGCCGGAATTTCAAGGAAGGTGGTTGAGCTGAAGCCGATCGGGAATATAAAAGGTTAATTTTTTCTTACGTTATTTCTGGATGCAATATTTTGGTGAGATCTTCAAGGATGGCAGAACAAAGGAAGCATGGGGATGTAGCCCAGAAGCTTAGAGTTTGCATAGATCTGGACGTACCGAACCAACATCCCTCTTGCTATCCTTTCTGCACTCATACCTTTTCTCGACATTGCATCTCTCCAATTTCTATATATTTAATTAGCGTTTGATATGTGAACAATAATATGAAAAGGATTGTACCGAAAAAAATTGAGCGTTACTGCGCAGAAAACACAACTCCAGAATCGCAGCTTCTGCGCCAACTTGTGTCAGAGACCTATGCAAGCACGGAATTCCCAGAAATGCAGATCGGACATCTTGAAGGTGCATTTCTGCGTATGCTTGTCCGCCTCGTCAGTGCAAAGCGAATCCTTGAACTAGGGACATTTACCGGGTACAGTGCACTTGTTATGGCAGAAGCATTGCCTGAGGATGGGAAATTGATTACGTGCGATATCGATCCTGATGTAACAGAAATCGCAAAAAGATACTGGAGTCGAAGTCCGCACGGGAAGAAAATAGAACTTAAACTTGGCAATGCACTTGAGACGCTCAAAACCATTGAAGGTTCTTTCGACGTGGTGTTCATAGATGCAGATAAGGAGAATTATATTAATTACTGGGAGTTGTGCATGCCAAAAACCCATTCTAGAAGTTTATTTATTGTCGACAATGTACTCTGGAGCGGAAGTGTTCTTGACCCGAAAAATGAAACCGATATGGCAATTGCAGCGTTCAACAGGCACGTGTATGAAGATAAACGTGTGGAGGTTGTAATGCTGCCTGTCCGAGATGGAGTGACTCTGGCTTGGAGGTTCTGAGGACATCAATAGGAACTTATATCATAAAAGTTGTGGAGAACCACCCTGCTGCAAAAGTTGCATTATCTGTATTTTTTCACTTATGTTTCTCTCCCGCTACAAACTTCAATACTGTACCATTAATGCAATATCTTTTATACGTTGGGGGAGGCCCGTCATCAAATACATGCCCCAAGTGACCATCACATTTGGCACATATCACTTCAGTCCTGTTCATTCCGATTGTGTGGTCTTCTTTCAAAATTATTGACTCTGACGAGTATGGCTCAAAAAAGCTGGGCCATTTTGTTTCTGACACTTGGAGATTTCCACCGGAATCATCTCAACACGTTTTATCTTTTCGCGCGATACCATTACAAGGAAGAGAAGCTGCTGGTCATTTTTTTCCTCATGCCCAACGTAGTAGTCGTCGATAAAGTCTCCCGTATCGTACATTATAACCTTCCCCCATATATCTCAATTCCCTGAAAGATATGAGAGCTGATTAGGTCCCCAATGGATGGAGAACACCACAAGGTCGGCCAACGAACGCGCCTCGTCGATGGTTGCTCGCACCCTCTTTACTATTTTGTCTGCAAACATGGGCAATTCCTGCGTTATCGAGCCGATTAAGCATTTCCAGCAAAGCCTCCTCGCCGAAGTCAAGTGTATGATTATTGGCAAGCGACACATAATTTACTCCAGCTATTTTGAGAACATCAATCGCGTGGGGATCTGCCCTGAAGAAGAACAGCTTTGGGGTCTTATCCCATGAGGTACCATTCTTCGCAATCACACACTCAAGGTTTATTAACAGCATGTCGGCTTTTTTTATAAGCGGCAGAGTGTCGCCCCACACATAAGAAGCTCCCATGTTCCTTATCACCTCGTTTACGACAATTATCTTATGCGAACCGCAAGCTTTTATTATCACATGACAATATTGATTTGAGATACAAAGAGTGGGAATATGATTCTTGTCACCGGCGGAACAGGATTTGTGGGAAGTCACCTGATGAAAAGGTTGTCTTCGGAAAGAATTCAAACACGATGCCTTGTTCGAAAAACCTCTGATGTTGAAAAATTGAAAGAACTTGGCATAGAAGTAGCATATGGCGATGTGCTTGATAAAGATTCCCTGAAAAAAGCAGTGGAAGATGTGGAGACTGTGATACATCTTGTAGGCATTATCGTTGAGAAAAAGGGAGCATCCTTCGAGATAATCCATACCCAGGGAACAAAAAACCTCGTAGAGGTGTGCAAGGCGGCAGGTGTTCAACGTTTTATCTACATAAGCGCCCTGGGCGCGCGGGAAAATGCTATAAGCAGGTACCATAAAACAAAGTGGGAAGCAGAGAGAGCGGTGATAAGCAGCGGAATTGAATACGTCATCTTCAGACCTTCGATAATGATCGGCGAGGGGGGTGAATTTATCACCATGCTCTCCAGGATTGTGCGCTGGGCACCGATAATACCAATAATAGACGGGCAAAGCAAGGTCCAGCCCATTTATGTTGAAAATACCGTGGATTGCATTATAAAATCACTGACCAATCCCAATACAACCAACCGGATATTTAAGATTGCAGGACCTGATCAGATAACGTATAAAGAGCTTTTTCTTACACTAATGGAAGTTCTTGAAATCGACAAGCCGACTTTTCAAATACCAGTTACCTTCATGTGGCCTGCGGCATATATTTTTGAAGGAATAATGGAAAAACCACCTATAACAACCCAGCAGTTGACCATGCTGCAGGAAGATAACATCTGCGATATAAGGGAAATGCAGGAACTTTTTAACCTTAAACTCGTGCCATTGAAGGAAGCTTTAAAGACATTTTTGACGCCAAAAACAGGGGAGAAAAATTAATGTACATACCAAAAGCAGCGTTCTTAACAAAAGGAGTAGGCATCCACAAAGATAGACTTGCCTCTTTTGAGCTTGCATTGAGAGATGCCGGTATAGAAAAATGTAATCTGGTGTCTGTGTCAAGTATCCTCCCCCCAAAATGCAAAATAATCCCAAAAGATGAGGGGTTAAAGAATCTCTCACCCGGTCAAATAACCTTTTGTGTGTATGCAAGAAATGATACAAACGAACCCAATCGCCTGATTGCCGCCGCGATCGGGGTTGCAGTACCAAAAGATACCAGTATTTATGGATATTTATCGGAACATCATTCTTTTGGTGAAGTAGCAAAAAAAGCTGGTGAATATGCGGAGGATCTTGCAGCTACCATGCTTGCAACTGCTCTTGGTATTGATTTTGATATTAACAAGGCATGGGATGAAAT
>JBAQLI010000182.1:0-8457 GCA_049301735.1 Candidatus Methanoperedens sp. | reverse complement strand
GTGTCCTCTGTGCCCTCTGTGGTTATTTTTAAAACGAAATTCAATCATTTTTAGGGCTATAAGCGAGTGCGATATAAATTTATTTATTGTTATTTATATAATCCAAGCGAATCATGACGCTATGGATAAAGTTAGTGTATTCGATAACAACATTTAATATCAGTCGCAATCATTTTGCGAAATCTTATCGGAGGCATGACAGCATGGAAGGAGAAAGGTTATCCTGCAAACAAAGGTTAAAGATTATACATCAAGATGATAACGTGGGATCATGAACAGCAATTGTATATTCTGCAGTATTATCAAAGGTGAATCGCCTGCAAATTTTATTTATAAAGATGAAGACTTTGTGGTTTTCCATAATATAAGACCTTCAGCGCCCGTACATGTCCTGATGGTGCCGGTTGAACACATCGAAAGTGTCAATGAACTAAAAGAGCACAATGTTGGAGTTGTATCCAGAATGATCCTTAAGTCAAAAGAAATAGCTGAGGAACTGGGTATCAAGGACAGCGGTTACAAGCTTGTAATAAACGTGGGCAGCGGCGCCGGACAGGTTATATTTCACCTGCATATTCATCTCATAGGGGGATGGAGCAAAAGTTAAGTTAAGTTGCTTACTTAATTTTTATTTTTTGTCTTCCGAAAACTACTTAAAGCTTTTAGAAACATAATATATTTCATGGGTTTTTCATTTTCAGGAGGTAATCAATGTGAAATTCAATGGAGTAAATCATCTTGCAATGGCAACAGGCGATATGGATAAGTAAAATAAAGAGAATTTATTGTCAGGAGGTTTTTAAATGAAGAAAATGACAGAACAGCATCTTATCAATGCGTTTGGAGGAGAAAGCCAGGCACATATGAGATATTTGCATTTTGCAAATCAGGCCGAAAGAGAGAAATTTAATAATGTGGCGCGCTTATTTCGCGCAATCGCCCATGCTGAATATATACATGCGGGAGACCATTACCGGGAGTTAAAACACCTGGATGGGGGATTTGTTGCAAATAGCATGGCAGCTTTTGGCCCTGGCGATTCCAGGAAAAATCTTAAATTGGCCATTGCCGGTGAGACATTTGAAATTGAGGAAATGTATCCCGTTTACATGGAAGTGGCAAAATTCCAGGGAGAAACAGGGGCACAAAAAAGTTTTGAATGGGCGTATGGCACTGAAAAAATGCATAAGCTGCTTTATGAAAAAGCATTAGATTCAGTTAATTCGGGAAATGACGTTAAACTCGGGGCCATCCAGGTTTGCGAAGTTTGCGGCTATACCCTGGAAGGAGAAGCGCCCGATATATGTCCCCTCTGCGGCGCACCCAAAGACAAATTTACAGCATTTAAAAACTAATTTTATTTTTTAAAATTGATAAACATATAAATAATGTAATGCCAATACTATTTTCTAATGACCAAATACTATATATCACGGTTATTACTATAATAATCATACATCTTCTTTGATAAAGAAATGGATAGGTAAGGTAAACCACTATTTACAGTGATAGTGGAATAACAGGAAAGTAGGTGACAATTGTGGTAGAGAAAATATTGGCAAATAATATTTTAAGAATATACACATTCGGAATTGCAGTTGAATTCATAATGCTGGCACTATTAATAGTTGGTGGAACAATATTATTGACATCGATTCTGCATTAAATTTTAATTTTGATTTTTCTGATAATCCTATTTATAATTAAAAACCAAACAATTCAAACTATCTTTACGGACTTTGCGATCTAGTATGAACAAAATTAACAACTAACTCGTACGAACTGAAACGAACTCACGCTACCGGAGTTCGTTTCAGTTTGTATTAGTTCGTTGTTTTTTTTCATGTTCATTTATGGTTCACAGTTAATGGCCGACTTTGCGGTGACAAAAATCATACACTGCAAAGATCGCAAAGTGATAACGATATATGTAAAATAAGTTAGGTTCTTGACTATACTCAACATTTCTGGACTTGCTGCCAATATGAGTCCAAATGATCATAAATACGGTTCGTTAAATAACGAACAAACATTTTCCTTTATCCAACATAGCAACGCAATAAATATCTTCAAATATAAAGAGAATGAATTTAATTTATGGGGTAATACGTATGACAAGTTTTGATGAAATGGTTACTGGTGCTGTAGAAAAAGTAATACCGAGTGTTGTGAACATCAGTGAAGTAAGGCTAATGAAAAATGCATATCTTCAGGTGCATCCGGTTCCGGGAGTGGGTTCCGGTTTTATATTAAATGAGAATGGCCTTATACTCACCAATGCCCATGTGGTGCTGGGTTCACATGAGATAAAAGTTGCCCTGGAAGATGGGAGGATATTCCCGGCGCAAATAAGAGGTCTTGACACCATGAAGGATCTTGCGGTAATAAAGATCAACGCCAGTGGTCTGCCAGTTCCCAGGATCGCGAAAGACAACAATCTCAAAATCGGGCAGATGGCTATTGCCATAGGAAGCCCGCTTGGCCTTGTTGGGGGCCCCACTGTAACAGCAGGTGTCATAAGCGCATTGAACCGGTCTATCCAGACTGAGGTGACATTCATGGAAGGACTGATGCAGACAGATGCTGCCATTAATCCCGGAAACAGCGGAGGTCCCCTGGTTAACAGCAGCGGTGAGGTGATAGGGATCAACAGCGCCATCATACCGTTTGCCCAGGGCATCGGATTTGCTATACCAATAGAGGCTGCCATGGAAATTGCAGACGAGTTAATAGAGCACGGCGAGATCGTCAGGCCCTGGATCAGCATGAATGCCATAGATGTCAATCCCAAACTGGTGGCTTATTATGACCTGCCTACTACAAAAGGGGTAGTTATTACTGATGTAGTGAGAGGAAGCGAAGCCGATAGGTCAGGTATAGAGGTAGCGGATATCTTAATCCGGATGGATGGAACAGAGATAAATAACGTCAGGGATCTTATCAAAGTGCTCAATAAGCATAAAGTGGGCGACATTGTCACGATGGAATTCTTCAGAGGCCAGGAGATAGTGAAACTCAAGACAATGCTTGAAAAAGCGCCATCTGTGCAGATCCCACGGGTTCGATAATAAATTATTCAGGTTGCTTTAATTACTTGGAGGAATTTTATGAAAACTTCGTTCCAATTAGGGAAAATAATGGGTATACCGATAAAATTGCATATAACATTTCTTCTGATCCTGCCATTCTTTGCATGGAGTTTTGCAGCAACCCCTTTACCGTTTGGTTTCAGCGACCAGGAAGTACCGTTTCGATATGTCCTTTCGCTGGCTGCGGCAATATCTCTTTTTGCCTGCGTATTATTGCATGAACTCGGACATTCTTACATAGCCAAAAAACACGGAACCAACATCCAGAGTATAACACTTTTTCTTTTTGGCGGCGTTTCATCATTAGAAGAAATTCCAAGAGATCCAAAGACTGAATTGAAAATGGCTCTTGCAGGCCCTGGTGTCAGTTTTTCGATTGCTTTGATATTGATAATTATAGGTTTCTTTTTTAAACCCTCTGGTGAATCGTTCGTAGATTATTTCTTTTTAAATCCAGTAAACAATCCATATCTTCGTCTTGTCTGGCTGATATCAATCATAAATATTATGCTTGGCATCTTTAACCTCCTTCCGGCATTTCCCATGGATGGCGGCAGGGTGCTCAGGGCATGGCTTGCACAGAGGATGTCTTATATCAAGGCGACACGGGAAGCAGCAGGCATAGGAAAGATGTTTGCCATCTTTATGGGGATTTTCGGATTATTCTACAACTTCTGGTTTATGCTCATCGCATTCTTTATTTATATAGGTGCTTCGGAAGAAGAAAAATCCACAGAAATAAATCTGATACTTGAGGGAGTTAAGATAAAAGACATTATGTCTAAAGAAGTTCAAACCGTAACTTCAGAAATGTCTATTGAAGAGCTTATGGAATATATATTCAGGTTCAAACATATGGGGTATCCAGTTGTAGACGATGGGCAGTTGAAGGGTATAGTCACATTTACAGACATACAAAAAGTCCCCAGGGAAGAAAGGAAAGTCGTTAAAGTGTCACAGGTAATGACTAAAAATATTATAAGTCTCCAGGAAGATGATGATGCAGTAAACGCATTAAAACTAATGTCACTGAATAACATCGGCCGTATAATAGTTAAAAAAGGCGAAAAAATTTCAGGTATAGTCTCAAGGACTGATCTCATGCGGGTTGTACAATTATTGGAATAAACGATTGTCACTTCATGATATTTCGTGAACACTAACCAAACAGATATAGCAGATATTCAGGTCTTACCTCGGGTGGTTGCGCGCCCCGTGGTAGGTATTAAAAAAGAATGGGCGCGCTTGATTAATGAATATTTACATGATCATGTATATAGATTTCGATTGTGCAGCCATGTAAAAACCGACAAAACTTTAAGCTTAATTGCTGTGTAGATGCGTTAAAGTGATAAAATGCAGATACTACTTATTCATTCGGATTTTATTGAATATGAAACCAAAAAGAGCACGCCTGTTGCTGAGAAAATAGATGATGACCTCAAAAAAGGAAGGATGGAAGAAGTCCTTGCTGTTTTTGTAGCTGTTGAGAAAAGCGATGAAGAGAAACCTGAATATGCTGCTTCGCAGACTGTTGCTGAAATAAAAAAGGTCACTGAACAGGTAAAAACAAATCGTGTAATGCTATACCCGTATGCACACCTGAGTTCAAGTCTTTCATCACCAAAAACTGCGATTGAAACACTGAAAAAGATCGAAGAATTACTTAAAGAAGCGCAGTTTGAAGTCAAACGTGCTCCATTTGGCTGGTATAAATCCTTCACAATAAAATGTAAAGGGCATCCTCTATCTGAACTTTCAAGAACAATAAGGACCGGGGAAGAAAAATGCGTTATGGTATTAAAGGAAAAAGAGAAAGAAGAGGTTGTTTCCGAAGCCCTGAAATCCGAAGCAAAAGCCACGTCTTACTGGCATATTTTAACTCCCGAAGGTGAATTGCTAAAACCGGAAGAATTTGATTTTAAGGGTCATGATAATCTTAAGAAGTTCGTGAATTATGAGATTCACAAAAGCCGGGCAGTGGACAAGATCCCGCCGCATGTTGAACTCATGAGAAGACTTGAGCTTGCTGATTATGAACCTGGCTCTGACTCCGGCAATATGCGATTTTACCCCAAGGGCAGGCTCATGAAGAGCCTTATTGAAAATTACGTCCTGGAGGAGACTGCAAAAATGGGTGCAATGGAAGTTGAGACGCCTTTAATGTATGATATGAACCATCCGACATTGAAGAAATATCTTGATCGCTTCCCTGCGCGGCAGTATTCCATTGAAGCTGACAAAAAGCAGCTATTCCTGCGCTTTGCTGCATGTTTCGGGCAGTTCCTTATGAACCACGACATGACCATTTCTTACAGGAACCTGCCTCTGCGGATGGTGGAACTCACACGCTACAGTTTCAGGAAAGAGCAAAGCGGAGAACTTGTGGGACTGCGCCGCCTTCGCGCATTCACCATGCCTGATATGCACTCGCTGTGCAAGGATATGGATGAGGCGGTAGAGCAGTTCAACGAACAGTACAATATGTGCATAAATGTCCTCTCAAAGATCGGCATTAATCTTTCGGATTTTGAAGTGGCTATACGATTTACCAGGGATTTTTATGAAGAGAACAGGGATTTCATTGTAGGGCTTGTTAAAACAGTGAATAAACCAGTATTGATAGAACTCTGGGACCAGAGGTTCTTCTATTTCGTCCTCAAGTTCGAATTCAATTACATAGATGCCATGGACAAAGCAAGCGCATTATCAACCGTGCAGATTGATGTTGAGAACGCAGAACGTTACGGCATAAAGTATATCGATTCAACAGGTGCGGAAAAAAGACCTTTTATCCTTCATTGCTCACCCAGCGGAGCTATTGAAAGATGCATCTATGCGCTCCTTGAAAAAGCTAACATGAACTCGGAGAAAGGAATTGTCCCGATGTTTCCTGTCTGGCTTTCACCCACACAGGTGCGGGTGATACCAGTTACGGAAAAGCATATGGAATATGCCCAAAAAGTTGCAGGTGAATTGAACGGCAGGATTGACATTGATGACCGCGAGGAGACCGTTGGCAAGAAGATCCGCGATGCTGGAAAGGAATGGATACCGTATGTGGCAGTAGTTGGAGATGAGGAAATTAAAAGCGGGAATATTACAGTTACGGTAAGGAGCGAATCGTTGCCTAACAAACCTGCCAATGTAAAGATGGATATTAATGAACTCAACGAAAGGATCTCAAAAGAAGTGTCCGGGTTCCCATTCAAGAGACATCCGCTTGCTATGAAATTGTCGATGAGACCCAGGTTCGTGTAATGTAATTTCAGATAACTTCATTACCTTATACTCAAAATATATCAATGATGCCTGGAAAAAAGGTTACAAAAGTACTACTGTTCCTGAAAAATATGGTATATGAGAGTACAAGTCCTATGGAAATCCTCAGGTTTGCGAAATATTATCGTAAAAAGGGACTGGATGTAGTTCTGGTTCTCTGGGGTCCGATGGGTGTAATTCTTGGAAAAAAAGGCAAGACCGGGTCTCCTCCCTATGATGAGCGCGTTCGGGAATGTCTCGACCTTGGAATAAAGATCAAGTGCTGTGAACTTGCTTCATCGATGATAGGTTTTAATAAGGACGAACTTATTGAGGGAATAGAAATGATCCATTCATTTGAAGTGGCAGACCTGATGCTTGAATATTGCGAAGAGGGACAGCTTGTAATAAATCTATAAATCCGTAAGCAAGTCTTTTTATTAAATAAAATCAATTAGCGCCACTATGGACAGAGAACTCCTTGAAAAAGTTAAAAGACGTGAGGTTAGTTTTCATGAAATTGATAAAACACTTGATGTAAATGCTTCGATCGAGTTGAGACGAACTGCTGTTTCTGAACTGACCGGAACACAATTAAATCACATTTCCAATTATTCCATGGATGTTGAAAATGTCACGAAGCGCAATATTGAGAACATGATAGGCGCAATACAAGTTCCCCTGGGGGTAGCCGGACCGCTTCGCGTCAATGGTGAATATGCAAAAGGCGAATACTACATTCCCCTTGCAACGACAGAAGGCGCGCTTGTCGCAAGCACAGACAGGGGTAGCTCTGTGATTACGGCCTCAGGTGGTGCAAATGTGAGGATATTCAAGGACGAGATGACAAGAGCCCCGGTTTTTCGGACAAAACATGTAATAGGTGCAAAAAACCTTGCGGATTGGGTCAATGAAAATTTCGGGAGGCTGAAACAAAAGGCAGAAGAAACAACCCGTTTCGGGGAATTGCTTTCCATAAATGCGTTTACAGCAGGGAGAAATGTATTTTTACGATTTTCCTATGATACCAAGGATGCCATGGGAATGAATATGGTAACTATTGCCACGGATGCGGCTGTTGACCTCATATTATCAGAAAATGATGCTGAGCTTGTTGCTTTATCAGGTAATATGTGTTCAGACAAGAAACCTGCTGCAATAAATGCAATCCTGGGGAGGGGGAAATCTGTTTCTTCAGATGTGTTTCTCGGTAAAGAGATAATATCTGAAAAACTAAAAACCACACCTGAAAAAATGGCAGAGGTAAATTACAGGAAAAATTTGCTGGGCTCAGCCCTCGCAGGTTCGATCGGCTTTAATGCCCATGTAGCAAATATCGCAGCTGCCATGTTCATTGCCTGCGGCCAGGATGCCGCACATGTTGTGGAAGCAAGTAATGCTATCACTACAATGGAACTTACAGATGATGGTTTATACTGCTCTGTAACACTCCCGTCCCTCAATGTCGGAACAGTGGGTGGAGGGACAAGAATAGCCACGCAGCAGGAATGCCTGAATATGCTGGGTGTGGCAGGAGCGGGAGAGCCGCCAGGTACGAATTCCAGGAAATTAGCCGAAATAATTGCCGCCGCAGTTCTTGCAGGTGAGATATCACTCGTTGGCGCACTTGCAGCCAGGCATCTTGCGAAGGCGCATGCTGCGCTTGGGAGATGAAAGTTCTGAAAATGAATGAAAACACTATCATAGACAGAAAACGGAATATAGTTGACTAGAACTCATGACCCCCCTCCGTAAATATCGCAGCTTCTATGATTACTGCATAAGGCTAGGATGTCGCCCAAGAGAAAACATAAAAATTTGAACTTTGAGCCCATATTTCGCACATTATTTCATCATAATTAGATTTTTTTCTTCCAATCCATAACGGTCACGACACGTCATTTGGCAGGATTAGCGTACTATTAACACTTTTGGTCAACATTATCTTAACGGCGCTGGGGTTGCGACCCCAGACCCCTAGTGAGGCGCCGCCTATGGCGGGATTAAATGTAAGATCCTTGGCTGCATAAAATCAATAGCTACAATGATTTCATTGTTTTCATCTTCCTTTTGCCAAGACAACCGAAATCCATGCAAAAAGTAAAAT
>JBAQLI010000181.1:0-1668 GCA_049301735.1 Candidatus Methanoperedens sp. | reverse complement strand
GTCCTCTGTGCCCTCTGTGGTTATTTTTAAAACGAAATTCAATCATTTTTAGGGCTATAAGCGAGTGCGATATAAATTTATTTATTGTTATTTATATAATCCAAGCGAATCATGACGCTATGGCAATTCACTTATATTTGGTGTTATTGCACAAACAGGAAGCAAGGGTCAATGAGATGAACGATAGTCTGGAAGCGGGTAGGATTGCGATGGAAACCTTCACGCTGACATTCAAGCATCCAGTAGCGTTTAAGACAACATAAGGTGACAGGATGGAAGAGAAAACAGAGAGCGGCATGGATAGCAAACAAACTAGGAGTGTAACTAATTGCTGGCTGTAGGACAAAATTAACCGGAGTACAGATTCATCAAATTATGCCAGATACCCGTACATATGGGTTGATTTCATTTTTTATTGAAAATCATTATAACCATAATACTTATATAATTGCCAATGAATAATATTATATATCTTGTGTGCTTTTATTAATGTAACCCTGCTATATCTGCAGGTTTGGAAAAATAAATGTGTGAATAGATTACAGTAAAGCGCTAGGCCAGCCTTCATAACTGGTTAGCATGGGCTTTTCGAAAAGGTGTGTAAATGTATAAGTTGGAGTGACATTGACAGGTTTGCCAATAAAAATATTTAAAAATTTAATAATATATATATATAATATTGATCGTAATTCTTTGTGTATCAATTGCGGCAGGTGGATCAGCGGTACAGGCCAATGGTGGATATATAACCCGGAACGATTTTGCCGTGAATTCATATACAGAACACTGGCTGGGATTTTATGGTATGATAACAAATAATACGATGACGATCGAGAATTTTGATATGAAAAATAATAAGGCTATTCAACATATTTTTCCGGGTATAACCGTACATAAGGATGATCACCTGATCATAACAACTTCACCTCCTGACCTTTCATGAAAGCAGGTAATATTGCATCCATTGATGAAATAACAGGTCCGGGCGATGATTCAGGTTCAAATACATTCACAAATTCTTCTAACTACCGGATACCTTCTTCAGGAGCTTTACTTGATGTGCCATCAATTTACATGTCAGATGGCATGGGGCATTATTCCAGGGAAGCATTACTCGCAGATATTAATGGAGATCCGGTATTTGTTGTTCCGATCGAGCCCAGTTCCAGCAAAAATAATGAATTTACTGTAAATCGGTGGATAATTAGTCATGAGGTAATAGAAAGGTACGGAATGCGGGACACTAATATTGAAGAGAATCCCCGGATCAATGTTCGCGTGAATTACGGCCAGAGAGAATCTGCACTGGTAAAAGTCATTGAAGGGAATTATCCCCTCCTGATATCAAGTGATTATGTTATCCCGATACTTGTATTGGTCCTGATAATAGTAGTAGTTATATTCCAGATGCAAAAGAAGAAAAAACTTGGGAAGTATCTAAAAAAATCGAAGGAAGGCAGTACAGATGTATCCAATGGAATTGAGGGCACAGATGTACCTGCTACAGAGGATGAAACAAAAAATACCTGATCAAAATTAAATCCGCTCATGTAAATGAAAACGTTGCTATATGATTATCGTAATTCATAGTGTTAAAATTATATAAATCTGTATAAGGTTGTATATATCTTTGCTTGATTCTATATTGCAAACTGATCCGGACAAAAA
>JBAQLI010000180.1:0-15318 GCA_049301735.1 Candidatus Methanoperedens sp. | reverse complement strand
GCTGTTCTCTCAGTCGAATCCTGGCTTCTCAGGGACATGACATGAACACAAGCATGAAACATTACTATAATAACGATGTAACCCCGGAAGAACGTATTAAAATGAAAGAAATGACGCAGGGGTGGGGATAGGCGAATATCTGATCTCAGAGGAGAGGAAAAAATGTTACCTCTCCCTCTTGAACCTTTATCACGTTACAGAAGATTTTCTACTGCCCTATTTATACTCCAAACTTCTATTATCTTATTTCGAGAAATTTTATCGAAGTGCTTATCGTTTGTGATCAATATTGAATTTTCCTGAAGGCATGTAGCTGCATGAACAATATCAACAATCTCATTCTTTGGAAAATATTTTTTACAATTTTTTATAGAATTCACATCTACTTCTATTATTGTCATTTTATCTTTTAACTGTTTAAGTAAATGGAATGTTGTTTCTGATTTAAATTTTTCAGAGTATTTCTCGAATTCCAATAAAAGCAAGTCATTTCCTACAAGTTTGATCCCATCATTTGATATAAGCTCCAGAATCAGATCAAGAGTACGAGATTTCTTATCAGGATTTTTAATAGCTGCCACAAATACGTTGGCATCAATCAAGAACTGCCGCATATTTCTTTTTGGCCAACTCATTCACTTCTGTTCTAACTTCATGCGATATTTTATCTATATCTAATCCTTTAAGTTCTTCTCTAAGCCTTTTCTCAATTTCATCCCTATCAAGTTTTTTGATTAGTATTTTATCATCATCTAACTCAGTAATTAGAAGCGGGATATTTTTTGCTAAATGCAGCTTTTTTCTGATAAATTCAGGAATAACAAGCCGGCCCGAATTGTCTATAGTAACTATTTCCATTGTTGCCACTAATGGTAATAATGGCATTAGAATATTTAAGATTATGGTCAGATTGCAGGGAAAACTCTGAGCAGGATATATGAGTTCTTTTATTTAAATTTCTTATTTTAATTTCTGGCGCTGTTTGAGCGCTCTCGGAGATAAAAATCATAAGCTGTGCCTGGATGTCGCCTCTTCAGGCATCATAAAAAGTGGTTAAGCTTTGCGGTTATATCCGCTGTGCTAATTTTCTGCGCCTGCCAAATAGCTTTCAGATGTTTGGCATTATTCATCCTGTAGCATTTCGTTACCTACATGGCTCTCATGTAGGCAGGCGAGGAGCTGAGCGATAAAGAAAGAAATTCCCACGCTTTCTATGCATCCTCTATATTAACACGCTTATGGTTCAGGACTTGCTCAAGGATGATGGCTGGCTGAAGCGGCTTATAACAGAAGATTTTCGTGGCCTGATACCACTCTTTTGTGGTTATGTCGAGCCGTATGGACGTCGAAATTGGATATGACCCAGCGGCTTGCACTTACTTGATCACTTCCATGCGTGACAGATCACTTCCATGCGTGACAGGAAACAGTCACCGGTGACAGGTCGAACATCACTGTCAAAAAACCCTGCCCCTGGTGACAGCTTGCGTAATAATAGGCCTTTCAATGGAGGGGTGCAGATGATTTAACTCGTCAAAGACATGGGGATTATTGAAGCTTTATGACGTTATGAAGCATTGGAGAAGGCTTTTCAAGCGAACTTCCAAAGTATATCCTTCGACTTAAAAGATCACCTGCAAAATGGTATATAAATAGCATCAGTTAATTGCTTTTTGTCTATCATTCATGCTCATTTCATGGCGATTTAACGGGAGTGAGAGGTTGGGGGGCCGGGGGAAGGGGAGAGGATCAGCTGAACATAATCTGGCATTTTAAGATATTATTGATTCTCTTTTTTCAAATGTATATAAGCATGAATTAATTTGTAGTTATTATATAGATAGCTTTTTAAGTATTTACGCCAAGATATTATCATGAACATTCAAAAAAAATAGTGAACCAGCCATGAACCACATTCTAACAAGGATTAACCAGATATGAACCAGGAGTGAACCAAAGATGAACCAGGAGTGAACCAGATTAATTATGAAAACTTTTTCAATCAGACTAGAGGATGAGATATTTAATAAATTTGAATTAGCAAGGGGAGAGAAATCAAGAAATAATTATATTCAAGAAATAATTATCAAATATTTGAATGAACCAGATGTGAACCATGATGAACCAAAGATTAACCAAAGTGAACCAAAAGATGAACCAGGGATGAACCATAATGAACCAGAAGTGAACCAGCTCTTAAAAGATGAGGTCGAATTTCTAAGAGGTGAAAATGTAGACCTTAGAAAACTTCTAAACCAAGAACAGAGTTTACATCTCCAAACACAAAGACAACTTATGCCCACACCGGAAGAAATTACAAAAAAAGCTTGGTGGCAGTTCTGGAAGTAATCCCATGAAGAGAAGCAATTATGTTATTATTCCATCGCAAGCTTTTCCTAATATTTTCAATGATGATTTCAAGCTTTTAAAGGCTTAATTTCATGAGTCCTCTCTATATATTTCGTATTTCCAGCCCCCAGAATCTAATTTTTTATGTAAGAACTCATCGAGCTCTGCAATCATGGCGCCGTAATTAAACTCATCGTCAGTATATGGGAACCTAACAATTATTTTAGTCACTTTCTTGCCTCGCTCTTTTCAATTCGCTTAATGTCAATTTCTATCAGATCCCCTTCCTGCAGGCCCTCACCATTCCATATCTCAACAGGGATCGTGATCAGATGTCTGTGACGCTTATCCTGGGGAATTAATACCGTACTTCTCATAACTGTAGATATACGCTATAAGTATATATAAGTTACTGTATTATGACGTTATAATAACGTTAAAATAACGGTAAACTATATATACAATAAAAGCATAGTAGAGTATGTAAGGAAAATGAGCAAGAACCTCCGCGGTGCTCGAAACACCCGGAGGCGTGGCTCGTTCCTGTTTAGGAGGAATAAGCAATATGGAAACAATCGAGGACGTACAAAAGGCTTTTCATAAAGCCGTAATCGCAGGCGAACAGAAACTAATCAGAGGAGAAATAACCTGGAATGAATATGCTTTCGTAATGCTGGGTTATGAGGCAAAATTGCAGAGCATGGGAGTGGTTCTATGAACTACTTCTCAAAAATTATCCTGATAACATATGTCTGTGGACACAAAAAGCAGGGAATTGACACATATCAGGCCTTTGTAACAAAAAATGAAGTAAAATGCCCGAAATGCACCGAAGATGGAGGGAGATTATGACCCCTCCCCTTTGTGATATGGGCTGCGATTGCGAAGAATGCGGAGATAGGCAGACCCTGCGACATCTATTATAATGAAATAGGCTATCAGCTATTGCATGCGAGGCACGAAAGACGACATGCAGAAAAGGAGGACCTATAATGCCCTCCTCAGATCGCATAAAAGAAGCAATAGAGACATTGCTTAAAATTTTTAAGGAAGATAACCTTGAAAAAGTAGCAAGAGCCGTATTCAGGGGTGGTGATATACCGGCAGATAAATGGAGCTTCTTAAACCGGGTCCTGATGTACCTGAATGATACAGAGGATACAAGAGGATTCAGGCAGTGGCAGCAGATCGGCAGATATGTTAAGAAGGGTTCAAAGGCCTTCTATATTATCGGGCCCGTGACAAAAAAGATCACAGAGGAGAGAAGCCTTGAATCCGGAGAAAAAGTCAGGGAAGAAAAACAGATCATTGCAGGCTTTAAGGCAATCCCTGTTTTCAGGTTCGAGGATACAGAGGGCGAACCGATCATAAGAGAGGACTTCAAGGTAAATATCCCCTACGAGTTCAACAGCATCATTCAGGAGCTTGGCCTTAATGTTCAGCCTGTGCGGTTCTGCGGTTCTTCTTATGGGTCGTATAACCTGCTGAATAAAGAGATCCGGCTTGCATCCCCTGAGATTGAAATTTTCCTTCATGAATTGAGTCATGCGGTAGATGACAGGCTTACAGGCCTGAAACCTGGACAGCGGAAAGATCAAGAAGTAACAGCGGAGTTCAGCGCTGCGGTAATTGCTCATCTGATGGGCTATAAAATCCCGCTGGGGAATGTCAGGGAATACATAGAGCAGTACAGTTTCAGGGAGCTCATTAGCTGTCTGGCACGAATTGAGAAGATTGTAAGCTATGTGATAGAGAGAACAACGGCAGGCCTTAAAGAGCCTGTCGTTTGCGCTTGCAGAGGCTGATTATGAAGGCTGAGACGAGCTTTTCCCAGAAGGTTAGGGAGGGATGGACTAAAGAGCGGTTAATGGCCTATTATGCGCTTAGTGAGAGGGAATATGAAAGAGTTATGGAGTGTTTGAAGGGGATCAGGCAGGGTATGAGAATTTGATGAGAGAAATGGATATCCAGAGAGGGGGCTGGATATTCTCATTCAGATTCATACACAGTTTTGAATCATTGGCCTATTTTCGATAAACTTGGATTTTTTTATAATTATATAAAGTTCCAGTTGAACCATTTTGCACATACTATTTCAGTTGGAGAATGGGGTGAGAAATAGAGGTCAAAAAGTTCTCAGTTTTCGGCGGGATAAAATTTCCTAGTTGAAGAACTTGGGATATCTCCAGCTGGACCCGGGACAACTCCAACCCGCCCCCAATAAAAAAAACAAAACCAATAACTATATAGTACCTTTTAGAACGGAGGCTTTTACTTGCTCCGTTTATCCAGATATCAGCTACTATCAGACAGAATCTTGATATTCTGATATTCCAAGTGCAAATTCTATGCGTCTATTGATATCGATTATGTTTTTAAGACAATCATAGCATTTATTTTTTTCTAAACACCAGAACGGTAGCTGATATTTTATGATGAAAATCGCATTTTGAAAAAGTAAGATTCGTTATGCATAAGATTTATTAACGAATATATAAATATAAATAGCTGTTGCTGATGTTCCGATGTTTTTGGCATATTTTTGTTTTAAAAAAATCGGAGCTATTATAACGCTTATTTTTTCTAAACACCAGAACGGCTGACACTTTTTATAGTTGAAGTTTTCAGGTAATTTCTTCTGGTTAGATATCACTACCAGCGGCTAAGAATCTGATTTTTCTATTGAAAAAGGGTTTAAATCTTCCACTATCTTCAGAAGATATTCTTCGAGTTGAATCCCTCTTTGAATGGTATTTTCTAAACCACAGGCTTTAACAATATCATCGAAATTTGCCTGCTGGCAAACAAAAACCACTTTTCCATATTTCTCTTCTGCCCTCTGACGTTTCGCCACCAATTCCTCAAAGTTATGACTCCCGGGAACTTCATATTCAATAGCAAGGGTTTTATCGCCGATTTTTGCAACGATATCCACATCCTCACGATGATTTATTGATTGGATCGGAATGTTTCTCTGAATAAGAAGCCCTGATATCCTTATGGTTGTACTGTAGTGATCTATTGACTCGTTGCCGATCATGCCATTAACAACATTTTTGAGCCATACTTGGATTTTTCCTTTCCCGAAGGGATTTGGAGGGACATATGCCTTATATCCCTGAGTGCGCAGATACTCCAGAATCGGGTCTTTTTTCGTCTGATCAATCCAATCAGTGAAGTAAATATTATGGTCAGAAAATAGACTTCGCAGGCGTTCGTCCACAAACATAAACATCGGCTCAGCTTCCGGTATTTCACCCGATATTTTCACTGGTTTTTTACCCTTGATTATTGCAGTTTCATGCTCAGTTGCTGTGAACTTTGTGGGGATGACCTGATCCCCGACTATGACAAGTCCCTCTCCGACCCCGCAGGTCATCAGGTCGTTCACGTTGTTTTCATTCAGGGAATAGAAGCTCTGCACATGAGCAATCGTGTCTTTTCGCATATTTCCCAGGACTATTGAGATCTGGATATTGGTCTTGAACTCCGTATCAAGATCCGCTTTTTGAAGGTCTGAGGGCTGCTGGGTCGCAAGCCAGAGGGAGATATTGAAACTCCTGCCCTGTGTGAGTGTTTGCAAAAGGAACAAAGCGAGCTGGGGATTCCGGAGATACACGGCCCCTTCATCAACTGCTATGATGGTTTCCTTCCTGGTATCGGTCCTGAACCTCATGGACATGATGCCGGTAACGAATACGTTCATAGCTTCCTGGAGTGATTGCGGGACCCCTGAGATATCCACAATAATGAAATCTGCACTGGTGTTGATATCCGTTGGCCTGTTCATGTAAGACCAGGATGTATTGACCATATACGT
This sequence comes from Candidatus Methanoperedens sp., assembly GCA_049301735.1. GTDB lineage: Archaea > Halobacteriota > Methanosarcinia > Methanosarcinales > Methanoperedenaceae > Methanoperedens. The sequence continues at coordinate 9,149 of JBAQLI010000180.1, read as the reverse complement.
CTTGTCAAGCAATGCTCTTGAAGTGAGATCCTTCGGGTCCTCTTTTACATTATTTTCCCATACTGATCTCAGGTCAAGGAGCGTTGGCCAGTCCGCGTTCTTCCATGTTTTGGGGTTTTCCCGCCTTATTCCCTTTGAGCGGTAAACCTGGATCAGAGATTCGTTCAGGGTGCTGCTCATGTTGATTGTCTTTGTGCCTTCAAAGAGCACCTCAAAGAACTTGTTGACCAGCTCGCAGTGCTCGTCAAATGCGTGCATGTAGTCCAGCTCGTCCTTCAGGATGGTTTCATCGTATAAGATCTGAAGCGGGTTGATATTTGATCCTCTCGGCCCGATATCGATTATGGATGCAGCCTTTCCGTAATACTCGGCCACGTTCCTGTAGTTGGTTCCCACATCTGCTTTTGGTGTTGTGTAGATGATCCTTTTTCCCAGCATATCGAAGGACCGCATTAAAAGCAGGAGCAGGGTAAAGGTCTTTCCAGATCCTGTAGGTCCCACGAACATAAGATGCTGTGCTGCAAGCATTTTGAGGTCTATCAGGATGCTCTTGCCTGTTTTCATGTCCTCTCCGAAATATAACCCGTTCTCATCCGTGCGGGAATTAGGGTTTCTTGAAGGGAACAGGGCTGCTGTATGATATGAGAAGAGTTCGCACCAGGAATAATTCACCCACTGAGGATATGGCTGGGCTGCCAGGAATGTGTCAAGATGCCGATAGTCAGGGATCTCATAGTAGATGCGGTTTGATTCAAGTATGACCGTTATGTGACTCTCTGCTTCCCTGAGAGCGTCCCTGTTTTTCCCCCAGATGACTATGATAAATGCGGTATGGTACATCTTCTGGGTGTTCTTGTAAACTTCCCGGTAGTTATCTGCGAAATCCTCAGCTTCCAGCCCATACTTTAATGGAGGCTGCTTTGTTTTATCGATCCTGCCGTCCATGCCTTTGTCCCTGAAGCTTTCCTGTGCGACTTTGTTCATGAAAATAGCCTGGTCAAGCATCTTCATGGATTCGACATTGGGCACAGGAATAACGGTATAACTGAAAGCGATGCTGTGCCCTTTTGCTGAAATTCCCAGCAATTCATCTACGACTGTTGGTTTCATGTCAGCTGGATATCCACCTAGGTCCGATACCGGGGGGATGCCGGCTATTATCGTTCTTGCCAATAATTTGTTGTCTATGATAACGTATTCCGGAGATTCTTTTATTGATGTTGGGCCGATCTGCCGGGCTATGGAATCCCAGTAGAGCTGGTTATCTGCAGCTCTTGTTATCTCATCAATCTTGTTCCTGAGTTTTCTCAATAGTTTCATGCATACCCTCCCTGAGTAAGGCACTTCCTGTATGCTGAAGCCAGAGCATCCTTATTTTTTAATGGCATGACAAGGATGCCAAGTTTTTGTAATTTCTCAGAAAAGCCTGGAAAATATTGTTTCTTTGCGATTATGGCCGTCTCCAGATTCGGATAAGTGCCAATTGACAGAAAAACATAAAACTGCCACTGGATAACGGTATTATTATTTTCTTGGGCATGTTGATAGAGAGAATCAAGGTGTTTTCTCTGTTCAGGTGTCCGCTCCTGTGTGTTGATAATGTTCACTACATTCCTGGCAAGAGACCTAGAATTTGTTTCCTTTATGCTGCAAACAAAGGCCTTGGTTAAGAGCTCGCCATGCAGCGAATCTACGAGAGACCTTGTTTTCTGGATATGAGTGTCTATATCATCCTCTGATATCCGGGAAGGCTCGATCCGCATCAGGAGGCCATATTTGTTTTCCATGAACTCGATTATCCCGTCCTGGTGAAATGCCCTGATCGGGATAATTCTTTCCAGGAAGCCATCAGGAAGCCGGAATTTCGCTATGGTTGTTTCGCCCTTTATGGATTTGAGGAGAAAACGGTACATCAGGATTGATCTATCCATGACCTTCGGGGTTCGCAGGAACTTGAAAAAGAATGCCAGCTCAAAGAAAAGAATTGTTAGAAAAATCCACTGTCCATGATCCAATAACAGGATGGATGTTATTATGAGGAGTGATAGTATAACGAAGAAGGTCACTATGAATACGTACCTGACCGGCAAACCATTCCATTCTTCACGTATCCGGGTAATACTTTTTGGCACTGTGTTGTTTGCCATCTATATTCTCCACATACCCACGCCCACGATTCTGCTTACAATGGATTTGCCAACGATGCAGACAATGCCCATAACCACTAACAGTATAATGAGTGCTGCATAACTTACGGATACGAACATATTCAATTCAGGCGGCAGGTTCTGGATGAATACTGTTCCTACTGCAGCGGTGAAGATCAGGGCCGGCTGCATGAAAACTATGACTATGAAATATACAAATACGGACTTGACAAAGTTCTGTAACTGCGGGATGAGGTACAGAGCTGCTATTCCCAGGGACCCGGCAGCAAAGAGGACGATAACAATATTTCTCAATGCAAAAACGATTGTCAGAATGAGATATGCAAATGCCATGAAGATATATGCGATCATGTTATCGATTGTGGGCGGGACTGCATTAAGGGCATTTGCTGTTATCATGCCTGATACTGCATAGTTGATCTGCAATATGACATATACCCCGAAAAGGGTAATGACCGGGAACATGAGGCCAAGAACCATTTTACTGAGCCAGTTTTGAAGATAGAACGAAGCTGAATCTTCCCCCATTAACCAGGCCATTCTGTGTATTGTATCTGGAGACATTTTTTGGATTAAAACAAGTGATGCACCTCCGAGGCATGCTATCGTGAATACGAATACATAGAAAACCAGCATAGTATTCCACCACTTCTTGACCCAGGGAAATGTATACGGGTCCACCGTATAGGTTATCATCCTGAAGATCAGGCTTGGAGTTTCTGCTCTGTCCACCGTTGAGTTTCCAGTTCCAAGGGAGATCATTGAATCGCCGATGGAGTTAGCGAACATCTTCAGGCCTGATTCGACCATTTGGGCGCCGTATGATGGGTTTTCCGGTTCATCCACTACCGCCGATACTGGAAATGCAAATAATAAGAGATAAAATAATAATAGAATTGCTATTTTATTCTTTGACATACTCAGCTCCTGTATCTTTTACCCAAACGGTTCCGTTTTTTGTCAATATTCTGACATTTCCGAACGGAATAAATGTCATGATAATTTTACCATCAACTATCCGATATGTCCCGCTTTCAGATTCACCCTTAGAATAGAAATGATTGAAAGTTCCATCCTCATATAGATTAAAATATGTTTTATTATCTTCCGTTGAAACGTATCTTCCTACATACGATTCATTGCCTATACATCCTGAAAACAGGCCTGCTAAAATAATTGCTAAAACTACATATTCCTTAACCATATTTGTGTCATCCTCCGCGCATAAAAGTAAATTCCACCTGCTGTAACCGCCACGATACTCATGAACCACATCGTGACTGGATTCTCTAATTCCTTTTCTGGCTTGAATTCCAATCTTGTGATATTGAACTGGCTTGGATCTGCGGTCTTTGTTTCATACAGGTTCGAGCCTGTGATCCTGATATCGCCACTCATTTTTGTCAAATTCCCATTCAATAAAGTCATCTTTCCATACCTGCTTATGTTCTTTCCTTTCAAGTCAAGAAATTCAGCAGGGGTAACATTTGCAAAATAGATCCCTTTTGCTGTTTGTTCCACATGCGCTTTTTTTAGTCGGTATGTTGCGATATTATCTTTATACTGGATCGTGTATTTGTTCAATCCTGAAATATTGATAATCCAGATGCCGATATTTTCATACAGAGAATTGTTATATTGCGTAAGATCCACTCTGAGATTTTCTTGCATATGGAGATATATCTTTGGCGCAGCCTCTGTATCTTGAAATGTTGCGGTCTCGGTCCTGTAGACCGGCCAGCATCCCCATTTATCACAGGCTAAAGTGTACCATTTTAGTTCAACCTCTAGGAAGGCTGTTACATTATTTCCTGATTGCTGCACTGAAACGGTTTTTTCTATGGATTCTGTAATTCCCCAGTGAGTCCCTTTCGCGTCATACTGGATGATAGCATAATCAGCAGGATTCCCGGGCACATAATCAGATCCATTCTCATATGTCATTTGCTTGAATCCAACAATATCGATCCAGGCCTCAATATGGTCTGATGTTTGAATCTGTTTATCCGGATTTCCTGCGGAACCAGGGAGCTCACTGATGTTGTCGATGAACTTCTCATCCAGTATGTAGAATATCCCTTTCCCTTTATCTGCTGCAAGAGTTGTGGGGATCAAGAAAAGAAGGCACAAAAACAAAATTATGACCTTCATTTAACTACATAATTAATCAGAGTTATAATCACACCCACAAGAAGCAGCATGCCAATCCCGGTGAATACGTTTGTCATATGGCTGCTCCTACCGCTTGCATTCCCACGTTTTCCATCTATGATGGCCGATATGCCATGGTACGCAGTGTATATAATTGCAACAGCTACGAGTGCAACCTGGCCCCAGTTTATTACCCTGGTCATTGTGAATTTTACATCGTCAGGGAGATCATTCATTCCATCTTTGAAACTTGGAACGAAGGAATCGTTTGTGGCTGATGCGATCGTTGGTAGTAGGAGCATCAATACGAACATGGTCTGAACTGATATAGATAAGATTCTGTTTTTCATTTTTTCAAGCCTCTGCCATAATTCATGTATTTCATGATCATTACTCTTAATCGTTGTGTCGTAATGTATATTTATACTTTACTAAGCAATTTAATACACAACATTTTATTATTTTATCGGTAATATTATGTACGAACAACGTAATACAACCCGTGATACAATGCTTGAAGGAAAGAGTAAAATAATAAACCGCTCACGCAGGAGTAAAGGAAAGCAGTATGATTCACTTTTTATCTATATTCCAAGTGATGTGACAAAAGACAGCACATTTCCTTTTAAAACTGATGAAGAAGTTATAGTCAGAATAGATAAGGATCGCCTTATCATCGAAAAGGCAGAACAAAAATAACAAGATTCATAGCTACTCAGGTTTTTTAAGTACGGCAACTGATGACGATAAATCGTTTTTTTATGACTTGTTCTTCAACAAATGCTATATTTTTGAAATGCTACTAGTGATGCCGATTTTGCAAAAATTCCTATTAGAGGTTGTTCTGTTGTCTTGTTTGACAATGTCTCCCGACATGCTTTATAAACCTGAGTAGCTATCAAGATTCAAAAATATTCTCCTCTATATCACTTTTTGAAGCTGTTAAGAGTATTATTTTTTCTGAGTTTATATTGAAAGTAGTTTGAATTGTGTGATAAGTTCCAGGTGTTCCATCGGAAATGATATGTGCTTTTTATTTCCGATGGAAAACGGTTATTGAAATTCCTTCAAAGACGCTTGACTGACATCCATCATATTAAGCTTACTGGGTGTATAAGCTCGTTTTAAATTATTTAATCTGTCATCCTCCATAAGAATATACCAGGCTAGACTTGGTGTAATCGCCAATGTAACTTCCCTTGTCCTCCCGTACCTGCCTTTGAATATCTCTATAACATTTATCAAGCTACTCATACCAAGCTCTGATATTAAATCTGTTACGCGGCGCTGTGTTAATACTTCTATCCCTATTTCCTGAGCCATTTGTTTATATGAGTTATGTACCTCCCCTGTGTACGTCTGTGATTTTTGAGAAACATTAGATATACATGCTGCAAGGACCAGTTTTGATTGAGTGGGGAGGGTGCGTATAAATTCCGTTGTTTTATCAGTCTCTATGCGTTCCTTTGCTAAATCTATGTGGTTTTCTGTCACCTTATCGGCGTGTTGTTCTTCTGCTATATTACCAGAATACACCAACAATTCAATTGCTTTTCTTGCGTCTCCATGTTCCTGAGCTGCATAAGCAGCACATAAGGGAATTATAGTATCTTCAAGGACTCCAGGATTGAAAGCTTTCTCTGCTCTTTGATACAGAATTTCCCTTAACTGGTTGGCATTATAGGGAGAAAACATGATATCCCTTTGACCTAATACGCTCTTTGTTCTAGGATCAAGCTTTTCATCATATTTAATATCGTTTGTTATACCTATTATGGTAATATTCTTATCAAGAAATTCATTTTCTTTTGCCCTAGCTATATTATTAATAAGCTCATCATCCTCCAGTTTATCTACTTCATCAAGGATAATAATTAATTGGCCTTCATACTTGTTAGCTAGAATACAGAACTTTTTAAAATAACTGTCAAATGAATTAGCAGCTTTTATATCATTATGGTTCAAATGCAGCTCCGTTTCCAGTTGAGCAATTAGTTCTTTAACTACTCCTACATTAGTTGGGATAGCATTACATACAATATGAATTGTTTTAACTTTAAAATTGTACTCAAGTGCTTCCTTTTCTAGCTGTTTTGTAAGCACTCTTAAAAGCATTGTTTTACCAGTTCCTGTTTTCCCAAACACAAGAGTATTGCTAGGAGTAACGCCTTTCAATGCTTTTGATAGATTGGGTATTAATTCGGCCTTTTCTGCTTCACGGTGCAATATCTCTTTAAGCTCCGGTCTATACCCTTTATCTAAACAGTTCTCATCACGAAAGATTTTCTGATTTTCTATACACACGCCAAAGACTCTATCTGTTTTTCCATCTGAAACCATATCGACCCGCATTTCTGAATGAACTTTTTACATAAATACTTTTCCATCTGAAACGATATGTAGGTTTTATTTCAGATGGAACTTTTAGCTGTTTACCTTTTGATACGAAATAAAAGATTACATAAACAGTTATTAAGAGATTCTATCTACTCATACTGGTTTTTGATCTTTATTACCATACCTGACAGATCTGACCAGTTGTGTTGTCGCAACGCTTGACTAACTTCGTCACATACACATATGATTTCAGATGGAACACAGGATTAAAGCAACCTAAATTTCCCCTTAACAACCTCTTTAATGTTTCAGCAAAACACTGTCAACCGTTGTTTTCATTCTTTTTCATAGTATAAATAGCTAACTAAAAATACAAAAACTGTCAAAAAATGTTATAACGAAAATTGATGAGGACAAAGACGATTTTCCATCTGAAATGATATGTGTATATGAGCCAATAAGTATGGAAAATTTCGTTCTTTTTGTTTCAGTTTACAATTTTTCTATCCACACCCTTGAAACATTGAAATCCTATCATTTCGAAAACAGAAGCTAAAAAAGAAAAATTTTTTAAAAGCGCAGTTGAAATGATATGCGTATTCCCACTATCACCTTATTACAGCTCAGCTTTTGGCTGCATTTCTTTCATGAGCCCTTCAAACTTCTTTTTGCCAATTTTTTCTTTGAGACTATTGAGGTTTGATTCTGTTGTTTTGATATTTTGATCTTTAATTTCTACCTGAATTTCTTTGGCCAGCAAATAGCATACCAGCGCTTCCTTGTACCTTTTCTTTTTTCATCCTATAAAGCAGCATCAAGATTGTTAAGCTGATTTCCTATAAGAAAACAAAATCGCATGAGAGCGCTGGAGCATAGGGGACAAGTTAAGCTGGATGTATAAAATGGTAAGTGAATCAGGCACTATTATCGGTATCTCTTCCGAAGTCATACCAATCACATGGCATTGAATGAACATACATATCTTTTTCAGGTGTACTCGCATTGATGTAATCCCTGCCTCTTATTTCTTTTCCGCACAATGCACATTTCATGTTATTCCTCTTTTTCTATTTCTTTCCTGCAATATAGAAAAATGCCAGGTTCGAGTTCATTCACTTTCATTTTTGCTGACCAACTCACACTTTAAATAATGATATACTGCTTTGGATATGGCCTCTTTGACTGAAGATTGCCCAGACTTTTGCTTCAACGCGATAACATCTTCCTGGGGGAGTACTGATTGAACGTGAACATATTTCATATTACTTCCTGAGATAAAATAAAATAATTATTTTTTTAATTATATTCAGAACTCACATGAATATATACAGAGGTGTGAAGTTTAGAACATTCGATCAGAGTTATTGAGTCCATAAAAAAGCCCTCAGGATGCGATTACAGACATGAACTCATATCAAGCCTTACGGATTTTTGATCGCGCAAAAATCAAAAGGATATGACTGTGGATTCTATGAAAGTGATTTACAAGATAATATATCCTAATGGTAATGTGGTTGGGAAGTCCCCTCTCCCCTTCCCCGGCACCCTCCAACCTCTCACCCTGGTATCATAATCATAGCATAGCGTTTATCCGTTAACAGACCCAAGAAATACTTATGTCCTCCTTTGATGTGAAAAAAAAGCGCCCCTGCATCAACATTTTCAAGCTCAGCGGGGCGTATTATTTCAAGCATTTCTTTGATGATCCTGAGTTGTTCAGGGAGCTTGAGCCATTTTATGATAAGTCCCGGTACAGGTTCAAGATGGCAACAGCCGGTGAAAGAAATAAGGTAATGAAGCTCTTGGACATGAAAGGCTATGATCCTACAATCATTGAGGACCCGGCGCCATTTACTGTGGAAATCGGAAAGTATCAGAAATATGGTGAACTTCTCAAGAATTCAGTAGATACTTATCCCCTGCGGGAAAAGATAGTGTTTGTGATGAAGGACACGGAATGCGTTGAACAAGCCCTGGCAATGGGAGCGGTTGTGAGTACCTCGTTGAAAAAATAATTTCACATTTGATTGAAAAGTTCTTAGGAAGATTTATATATAAAATGAACAGTATATTATTCTGACTTTTCTAGGTCAGGAGGCAAAAACATATGGCAAAGAAAGAGACAAAAGGAAAACCAAAGCCTAAGAAGTAACCAATCGATAAAATTTTTTCTTTTTTTCTGGAATACAGGATTCTTAACCTTTCCCCTTACCCTGCACCCTCAACCTATCACTTGGCTGTGTACATTTTTAAGAGAATGCCACTGTTATTGAAATTCTTTCCTTTGCATGATTTAAGCTGATTTAACTTTTAACTTTTTAACCATTTTAATGTTAAACTATTTTACCATTCAACCAATAAAAATTTACGCTCATGTAAATGAAAACGTTGCTATATGATTATCGTAATTCATAGTGTTAAAATTATATAAATCTGTATAAGGTTGTATATATCTTTGCTTGATTCTATATTGCAAACTGATCCGGACAAAAA
>JBAQLI010000179.1:0-27849 GCA_049301735.1 Candidatus Methanoperedens sp. | reverse complement strand
GCCCATTTTACTGAGAAGGACTCCGAGATTGTTGAGCGCTCCTGCGACATGTAACTGATACTCGACATTCCCTGAGTCGCCCGCAAGCAGCGCCTCACACATTTTAAGTGCGCGTTCATAGCTATTTTTTGTCTCTTCTGGTTTGCCCATTTTACTGAGAAGGACTCCGAGATTGTTGAGCGATCCTGCGACATCTGACTGATACACGACATTCCCTGGGTCGCCCGCAAGCAGCCCCTCATACATTTTAATTGCGCGCTCATAGCTATTTTTTGCCTCTTCTGGTTTGCCCATGTCACTTAGAAGGATTCCGAGATTGTTGAGCGCTCCTGCGATCTGTAACTGATGCTTGGCATTCCCTGGGTCGCCCGCAAGCAGCCCCTCATACATTTTAATTGCGCGTTCATAGCTATTTTTTGCCTCTTCTGGTTTGCCCATTTTACTGAGAAGGACTCCGAGATTGTAGAGCGTCGCTGCAATCAATGTATTCAGAAAAGGGTCGGATTTTGACAATTTTTCTTGAATATCCAGAGAAAAAAGGTAATTTTTAAGCGAATCTTCAAATAAACCACGATCAAATTGAGATTTCGCTGCTTTAAACAATCTCAAAGCTTTATCCTTTAACTGACGAGACATCAAACAAGTGACGGTATCAGATAATAAAAAGGTGTCGATAAATTATAAGAATGTCAGGAGCAAAAATGAAATTTGTTCAAATTAAATTATCCCCATATACATCAAAACCGCAATAGCAAGCAGCGTCACTCCGGTGATTAACCGCATCATTACCCTTTTATCCTTCCTGAACTTCTCGACTTTCTCAGGGTCAAGACCAAACGCTATCGCGCCTCCAAGAACAAGAACCGGAAGCACAACGCCAAAGTTATAAGCAGCAAGATACAAATATCCTGTGCCTTCTCCCTTTCTTACCATATCAAGTATCAGGAAATACACGGCGCCAACGCATGGCGCTTTTATGAGCGAGAACAGCGCGCCCATAAAGAACGATGCTGGAAGGCTGACCTTCTTGGTCACGCTTTCTGTGAGGCGGATAAAGGCTTTCGGTGTGTAGAATGAGGATTCCGTATTTTTTCTGAGATGATTCGCATCATAAACATGCCATAGTCCCAGGATGCCGATAAGAACAACCAGGAAATTCTTGATACCGGCCTGCAAACCAGGGGCTTCTTCCAATATTCTCAAGAGGCCGATCCCGACTATAAGGTATGTTACAAAAATACCAAGGCTGAACATGAGTACGATCAGAAGGACATTTCGCCTTTTTCCCGTGGTCGCAAGTGTCACTGATGCAATAAAAGCAAGGATGGCAAGAAGGCAAGGATTAAAACCTGCAAGGAACCCTACTACAAAAACGGATGGCACAGAAAGGATGAGCTTATCACTTTGTGCAATTTCAGGAGTTTTTTTTGAAATTGGGGCTTTATCAATAGCCTCTTTTAAGATATTTTCAAGTTTTGCAGTATCACCGTTGTAATTATCGTATGATATCAGATTTATACTATCTTTATTAATGACAATAGAAGGAGTGCCGGGAATACTGTACTGGATAGCCAGGTCCCTTCCTTCCTCTTTGGCGTTAATTTTTACAAAGTTCACCCTGCTGCCATAGGATTTCATTAAAGCTTCAACTACAGGAGTAGCCTGTTCACATTTCTGGCATCCCGTAATATAAAAGTATTCGACTAATATCGTGCCATTCGATTGTGGAATTTCATTTGTTTCATTTGTCACTGTATTATTTGACTGCAAGATATCTGATCTATTCTTTGAAATATTAGAATCATTTCTTGCAAGAGTGACTTTTTTGTAGGTTTCGAATGTTTTTCCACTAACAGTCACCGTGGCGTTGATCGCATATTCACCTGGTGACAGCGCAGAACATTCCTCACATGACGGAGTCGTGAATTCGAGATCAAAACCATTAATCCCTTTAACAAAAGTAATATCCTGTGTTTTGTTGATCAAAGGCCGGTCAAAATCATTTCTTATTCCGGATACCCCAAGCTTTCCGTTTCCATCTATCCGGGAATAAAAGTCAATATGGACTCTTAACGTTTCATTTGAATAGTAAACATCTTTTTCAGTTGCTATGGCCAGGACAGGGTTTAATGAATCCGGTTCAATCTGGCCGGATCTATATATTCCGCACACTGTTGCAAGAGTTGCATTTTTCAGGTCTGATGTAAAATTCTGATTCCTTATGACATTTATTCCTGGAAAACCATTATTTTCATATATCAGATCAGTACATATCTTTTTTCCTTCAAAAACAGCCGGATCAGATAATAATTGCGATCTTGAAACATCTTTATAAGCAGAGGATTCGAGACATCCGGGAATCAAAATAAATAATATGACAAGAATTACGGATAAATATTTCATAATTTCTCTGTGATTCTCCTTATTTATCGAAAAATCTCCCCAGGAATTTCCTGAATTCCTCATCCCTGATATTCAGTATTTCCAAATTTTCCATTACAATGAACTTTTTTCTCATGCTAACACCGATATGCTTTCCAAGACTGCATTTGAGTATTTCAGATTCAACAAGTTTTCTCGCATTGGAATATTTCCTAGGGATTTCAACCACATACTTCCCGTTACGGATATACACGTTAGAAAACTTATTTGCAGTCTCATATTTAGATTTGAATGCCGATGCATGTTCTTTTGTCCCGACTATGGGTCCTGTATGTTTTTTTACGTTCGGAAGATTTGCAGATTCAAGTTCGTATAGAACAACGGCTTTTTCTTTAGCCCATACTCCGCTATTGTAAACCCGGAAGTCATATCGTTCCAGCATCTCATGGCATGATTCTTCAAGCTTATAAAGCTGCGGGTACAAAACATCCTCAACTTCATCCGGGGCATCAAATTCAACCGCGATAAGGCAAGTGCCTCTTGCACAAATGATATTCTCATAATCCGTATCCCCAAGAGGTTGGGGAATTTTCAGATGGAAATATGATTCATCAATATTTTTGAGAAAATCGCATGCTTTATCTGTGAAAATACACATATTATCAAGAGATAGCGCCGCAGCGACATTTCGTCCGGGGTCGGTCGGGTCGATCACAACTATCGGGTCTTTATGAACAATAGTGCCATGTTTCTCGATATCAATTACAAGTCCGAATTTCCAGTCACATGCGGCTTCAAGCACCTTTTCAAAAGAACCGTAATGTATTACAAGAAGTTCCACAAGATAGCCGGAAAACCCGTGGGTTTTTAATTCAGAGCCATATACACCTATACCTTTCTGGAATTGTTTCAGAAGCAGTACATCATCTTCAAGCCCTTTTATCCTGGAACTTACATATTTATTATGAAATGGAGTCCTGTCCACTGCTGATTTGATCTCCCCTGCACTTTCCACATTAAAAGCCGGAACAAGGTCAACTTCAAAACCATCAATAACAGCATGAATGTATGGGTGCTCAGCATATCGCTCCTCAAAACTTTCGCCTTCTGTCGCAATTTTTCGTGCTATATAAAGCCCTTTTTCTTCAAGGAATTGCCGTTGGGCCTCGGGCGGGAACATGATGAAAATATCAAGGTCATGCTCCCCGGATATCCATGTTCCCCGTGCAGAGGAGCCCACAAGAATACCATTGACGTCTATGTTTTCAGCTTTGCCAATAGAATTAATGCGCTCGATTATCCTCCCCGCGAGCGTTTTTAACCTAGTCCTCTCCTCATCGGAGGGTCTTATTGATGAAATTATCGAAGCTTTGATTGTGTTTAGGTCTGTCATGGGATTGTGGTAAATTATAGATATGATCATTTAAACGCTTATTAAAAACTCATTATATTTTTTTTTGTCATAAGAGGACTTTGGCATACATGTATTTTACCCAATATTTTTTCATGACCAACGACATCCTTAAGTCAAATAAGGATAATTCTGCATGCCCTAATTGCGGGGGTAACCAAGCGGCCAAAGGTGATAGACTCAAGACTTACTCCCAAAATTTGGTAATAGAGTCATGACATAAATCAACGTGCGGAGGTAGCCAAGTGGTCAAAGGCGACAGACTCAAGATCTGTTTCAGCAGTGATTCAAGGGTTCAACTCCCTTTCTCCGCATACATTTCCCTTATTGCATTTAGTTAGTATTGCAACATGAGGTTTTATTGTAGTTTGCTCTCCATCGGAGCATCTAAAATTTCTTTATACTCCTATCTCTTCGGGATGATTTTTATGGATTTTTAAAAGAAGTGCAAATCCTTTCTGGGCTATACCACTTTAGTAAGAAATCCATACAGTTTTTATGAAATCCGTTCTCATGGGTTATTCATCCATAATAAGCAATAAGAAAAAATTTCGATCATTTGTATAATATTCTAGAATCTGGGATGATTTGCCGTCATACATCGCATCAATGGAGAATAGATACCTTGATTTACCATTCAGAACACTTAATTTTCTTAGATGCACAGGGTCTTAATTGCTTGCTTGGATAATATTCAGCAAAGTTATAAATATTTAGACGTACTATAATACGTACATAATGAAACGCAAAGAATTATCAGAAGCCAGCGTGCGAAGAAACTATGCATTCAGTCAGCGTACAATTGAAAACTTTAATTGGCTCATAGATCACAAGATTTACAGGAATGAGACCGAAGCGATTGATCTCGCAATTGAACGCATGCGGACTATTTATGAAATGAGGGACGAGGAATCGAAAATATCAATTCCTGAAAAACCCGATGATACAAAAACAACTAAAAAAGTTAAACCTGACGATCATTGATCCTAATTTCAATGACCAGATGCATGAGCCAAAATTATCTGCGAAGCACACTTCCTGACTCTGGGCGAAGTCCAGACACCATATTTTCGCTGGAATATTCCCTCAAGCATTCGAAAGGGTCTGGGGAATCTGTCCCCAGCGCACATTCAAGAAGAAAAAGACGATGCATCTGCAGAGGATAAAGAAACGTGTGGAATAGATAGAGAAAGGTTTGCTGTCTCAACATGAGGATTTGTACTCGCCCCAGGGGCAACCCCTGCCCCTTCATGGGGCAAAGAGTATAAATCCCCGTGGGCTGCGGCGCCAGGCATGATGGCCAATGCTGGTAATGCGGGTTCGTCACCCCAACATAACCATAATTAAATTCCTCAACCAGTGCAGGTGGCGACTTGTTGGAGAATATTGACCTCAGCCGGGTTCATCCTTGTCCTTTCGATCACAAAAGTAATCACTTTCTCGATCCTGGACAGGGAATTAAGAAGTTCCTTGAAACTATAACTTTCTATATATTCTTTGACATTGCCGAGAGGGATCTTATAGCCCATCAGATATCCGATTACTGCAGCGCTGAACTCTGCTATTACTTCCTGATCCTTCTTCTGGCCGGGCTTCAGGCCGTTAAGCCTATCATCGACTGCATGGCTGATCTCGTGGAGAAATACCTCGATATCAGGGCTGACAAGCTTGATATTTTTGTTTAGCAGGTTGTATGATCCGTAGGAAGTCCCACAGAATCGCACAGGCACAACCTTAAGATTGAGCTCCTGTATGATGCCGTTGAACTCGCAGGGAATATTGAATTTGTAATCTTCTGTTATCAGCGGCGCACCTTCTGTGTCCTCGCTCCTGAAAACAGGAATACCTCTGAATCCTGCAAGGATTTCTTTTTCAGTCCTCTCGGTCTCCCCTGATACCGTGGGCTTCTCCTCTTTGATCTTCTTGAACACAGGCCCGAGGATATAGAAAGCTTTCGAACCTTTCAGGACATGCCTGCCGGCTTCGTGCCATTGCTTGAAGCCTCTTGCGTCTTCTGTGTCATGCATGAACATCACAATGCGATTAAAGAAACTCCATTTATCTGAGGGGATATTACCGCTTCCCCTGAATACTGCATGCGCGACTTTCTCAAGGTTATCCTCATCGAATATCTTAAGGAGCAGGTCCATGGTTTCTTTTACCGGTGGATTCCTGGTTTCAGGGGCGGTCATTCAGACCACCTCCATAAAAAGGCTCATGTCACGAGCCACAGCGATTTCATGCTTGCAGTTGTGGATTTTCGCATCAGGGCAGGAGCAAACAATATCCTGCCCCCTGATCTGTACTCTGTACCTGTGGCCATTCTTGCCGTTCACAGCCTCGAAGTATTCAAAGCGGTTCAAAACCCTGATCCCTGCAGATCTGGCCAGCCTGTTCAGGGTATCCGTATCCCTGACATTCACGAAACTTTGATCTATCTTCATCATAGCCTCACCCCTTCTGCTTCAAGCTGCCGCTCGATTTCCCGGCACCCCTCTGCCCATTCCTCCCATGCCTGGTTACCCTCAACTGTGAAGGGGTCGTATTGCGGCGGCCTAGTTGCATGCTGGCTGAGCAGCCTTGTGAGTTCTTCGATCTTTGCCATCTCCGAAGAGGAGATAGATTTAATTCTCTGTGCGTTGTTTTCCATATCGCTTATTCCTCCTATACAGGAATGAGCCGCGCCTCTGGGTGTTGGTAGCACCGCAGGGGCAATTCTGCTCTTTTCCTTAATGCTTAATACGCATGCATACTATTTAAACTATAGCATACTAAAACCATTTAGAAAGTGCATGCAAAGTATTAATATAAATGCATACAATATAACATCGAGGTATAGTAATAAATGACTACTAAAAGCATCAGGCTCGATGAGGAAACTTACGATAAACTCAAGGCAATACAGGAGCGCTATGAAGATTTGACTTTTTCCCAGATACTTGACTTTCTTATTGAATCAAAAGTTGATATGAAAAAGCTGGAAAAGGTTTCAAAATAAAATCCCCATGAAGGCGGCGCGCAGGTGAACAGCTTCAAACCTTCTGAGGTTACGCCAATTGTCTTACAGCGATGCGGATGGCAGGCGCAGCGAGCCTACAAACCATACCTATAAACGGAAGCAGTGCGGTTTTTTTGAGTCTCTTCCCTTTGCACTCAATACGATATAAGTAAATTCGTAAACACATGAACAAACACGGGCGCATAACCAAAAACATCGCGAAGCGCGTGGAGATGAGGTATCCAGGGAGGTTAGAGCCTGACCCTGCCAAAAAAAAAACGACATAAGCCAAAGCAACCATTCACGACCACTAAAAATCTGTGCGCCTTCAATACGTAGAGGAATATTCAAAAGAGTATATCCGTGGTGTCATCGCCTGCCCTGCCAGATAGATGAACGACGAATGAGATTATGATGGCTCGTCGCCGTGCGATTTTTTGCCGCAGCAAAAAACCCTTTAGGCGAGCCTTCATTATCTCAGGCGTCGATGACGTTTGGCAGGAGCAGGCTGCAACACGGATATTTACTTTTTGTGTGAACGGAGTATCTCAGAGACCTGCGCACCTGACGTAATCAGCAGATTCAACCATGGGAACGTAAAAGCAGGGTTCAGATCTCCTTCCATCCCATCTTCAATTGCTCTTTTTATTTTGCAGGGGTTCGAGCTTCAGCGAGAACTGCCGATGTCCGAAGCGAAGCGGAGGGATAAGGCAGCGTAAGCCCCAGCGAAGCGACAAATCATAGATACGCAAGTCATACTCCAGGGGCAGTCACAGTATCAATACTATGGCTGCCCCATGATACAACAATTCCCTGCCCCTTAATATCAGTATATTCCAACGCGACTATTTGCAGTAAAAACAAGATAAGTTAAAGCGATAGGATAACCGATACTGGCGACTCTCTGGAGCGAGAGCGCAAGAGTGTCGCCACAGCCAGCAGCGACAATGACCCGGACTGAGAGAATGAAGCGAAGCGGAGAGAACGAAGGAGGGGTGATTGGAGCGTACGGATAAACATAGCAGCACGTAGCTTTTTTATAAAAATACTGAGAGCTAGATATCTTTATCGCACCATAACCAAATAAAAAACAATCTATAATCAACGAACGGATACATATTAAATGCCAATATTAAGCATAATTGCATGCGGTATGCTTGAAGATGAACTCGCATATGTTCTCTCAAGGGATAGGTATCTTGCTCAGTTGATACTGGTAGAGAACAGTGAACATTTCGGGCTGCAAAGAAAGCTAAAATCCATGGGATGCCTTCCCGCACTTATTCCCCTGGACAGAGTTCCGGAAATCCTGATTCGCGAAAACAACCAATCTCTGCCGGCAATCATAAAACCTCTCTGCTCCTTTCATTTTATCCAAAAAATCCTCCACAAACTGGAAAACCAGCATAAACCAAAAGTAACAGTTGTTGCCAATATGTTGAAACGAGGATTACATTCTGATGTTGAAATGGTAAGAGTAGAAGTTTACAGGAATATCATGGAAATGTCCCTGTTTTCAGACAGGATCCTTATTTTCTACGGCACATGTGGTCATTCGCTTTCGAACCTGGAAAAAGATTTTGAAAATCTTGACTGCCAGCTTTATTTCCTGAAAGACGAAAAAGGTGAGACTGTTGAGGATTGCATCAGCGCAGCGCTTGGTGGGAACGATGTTTATGCCAGAGCCCTGGTTAATGGCGAGGGCGCTGGTACTTTTTACCTTACCCCGATGTGGGCTTCAAACTGGGAGGAGAAGTCGAAAGATAATGCGATTTTTTCATCGGGGTCTGATAAAAAGTTTCTGAAGCTGTACGGAAGGGCTGCGAAGATCAATACAGGGCTTTCGTATGAACCTGACTTCGATAAAAATGTCAAGGATTTTGCGCAGTTTTTCGGTTTGAAGATCGTGGAACTCCAGGGCAGTAAAAAGATAGCGGAGCTAAGTTATCAGAATGCTAGAAAGTTTCCTTGAAAAGATGAGAGTGATCCGATCGTCACCGAGCTCAATTCAAAGTGTTCTACCCGGCGCAGGTGTATCACCAGGAATACTTTAAACAAAATCCTGACCAGATGTATTGCAGCGTAGTGATATCCCCAAAATTAGCAAAGTTTTAAAAACGATATTTTACGAAGCTAAAGAAGGAATAACTCCTTCTATTTTGAAACTTTATAAAAATATTCTTTATTTCTTCAGGAAAGCCGTGATAAGCTGTTTCTTTCGGTCAGCAAGGTCGATAATGACCCGTCTTCCTGGCTCGCCTTCTTAAATCATTTTCGTTCATTTTTAATACTCCATCCAGCCCGTCAATTCATCCTTTGTCCTATTTATTATGAGTCCATATTTTTTGGAGTATTCCAGAACTTTCTGGGGTCCAAGAGGATCAAGCCACATATATCCTTTTGATCCGCTCAGAGTTTTCTCAGGACATATTCCTTCTGCCAGGACGAGCAACTCCAGCGCATAACAAATTCTCCGTGTGACCACGCTCACTCCCAGTCTTTTTGAGTACTCAAGCAGCTTTACAAAATCCAGTTCATTTCTGGCATTCCATATCCCTTTTATTGCTTCATCCAGACCGCCGCAGTATTTTGGATACAACATGCAGTCAACGATAGTTTTCTCTCTTGAAGATATATTGAATGTACCCCTTGCAGCTTTTTCTTCTACAAATCCAAAAAATCTTTTTTTCGATAAAGTTATGAATTCGAATCGTGTATCACCATAATCTAAATCTTTTTTCCTCTGTGTCGTTGCAACAAAAACAACATTGGGAACCTGTTCAGTCATGCCCCAATAGTTAAGGGCTGTCCAGAAACCTATGTAATAAACATCTATGATATATGGAACGATCAGATTGGGAATCTCAGACCAGGATCCCTCATATCCTGCTCGTGCAGGAATAAGGAGGTATTTTCCCTTTTCTATCTCTTCGATCCTTCTCTTTTTCTTTAAACGGTAAACCACATTCCAGACTGAGGGGGAGGATGTCTTGAGAATTCTCTTTGCATCTTTTATCGAGAAGACTGATATTCCTTCCTCTTCTAAAGTGAATAGCAGCCTTAACTCGTTTGATCCTAATTTCATTTTTCTTGTAATCATACTCTTGTTAAGTGAGAGTATGATTACACAAATATTAATAATTTTCTATTACTGCATTTGTCTGAATGATCCTGGCGCCGGGATTATGGAAGGTTGTTGCATGATTCTCCTTTCCCTAAAGGAGTTTTTCGACCTTTTCGCACATGTTCCTTGCTGTTTCTTTGGAGAAGGTGAGCGCGAGGATCTGGGATGGATCAATTTTTTCATTTCGACCATATATGCGATCCTGGTGGTAATGATCGTGGTCTTGCCTGCGCCTGCGAGGATCAGTTGGAGGGCTTTGTGTGTGTTTGATTGAGGAGAGCTCTGGCGGGGTTTTAAATTTAGGAGGGAGTCTAACAAATATCAACCACTTTTTCCCCCTCTTTCAATTTTTTAACTAAAGGTATATCAGCTGGTGCAAAATCGTAATAATCCAATTCCCTTAAGGTAACCCATCGATATTCATCATGTGCCATCAATTCTATACTACCGCTTTCCCAATAGACCCAATATGCCAATAATTGAATTGCCCCTTGAGGGTATTGATAAAAGCTTTCTCCAAAAAAGTTTCCAATTCTCACATTAATTCTTAATTCTTCTTCAATTTCCCTTTTTAAACATTCTTCTGCTGTTTCGCCATTTTCAATTTTTCCACCCGGAAACTCCCATTTATTAGCTAACTTATCTGCCTTCTTTCTTTTTGCTATAAAAAAAAGACCATCTTTTATTATGATAGCTGCAGTAACTTTTTTCATATTTAAGCGCTTCTATTAATATTTTGATGTTATAAATTCTCCTTTTCATAGAGGGAGTTAGAAAAGATATAAAAGAAGTTTTAAATAATAAAATAGAGGAACTAGGATCATAAGGAAAAGTTTATCGAAGAAATGAATGATATGGGAATAAGTTCGATGTGGTTAATGAAAGTTTGGAATTATTAGAAAAGGGTTCATCATAAATTATGTTTAACGGTATATACGAACGGTTAATAAGCAGATTAGTCGAATCAGAATTAGAAACAGTAAATAGAGAGCAGTTCTTTGTTAGGGAATCTCCAATAGAAAAATCAGAGGCCTCTAAATTACTTAGCCAATATTTGAGTGAAGTAATAAACTATGCTTTGGGTTTGATTACAGAAGAAAACAGCATTGAACAACAAATAGAAGTTTCAAACAAAATTATACTACTTTTAAAGGATGAGTTAAAGACTATAGATTTTGAAGATGATTTGATAGCCGTAAATGGAAGGATATTAAATGCGATTTTTTCAAAATTGGATTCAAGTGTGGTAAATTATGAAGATCATTTGAAAAGAATTACACCATTTACACGGCTTACTCAAAGCGAATTATTTACTGGTTCAAACATTGGTATTTCACTGGAAAGTGAATTGAAGAAAGAAATCCTTTCATCAGATAAAATTTATTTCTTAGTTTCATTCATAAAATGGTCTGGTATAAGGATTTTTGAAAACGAATTGAGAGAGTTTACTCAAAAGGGAAACAAATTGAAAGTCATAACAACTTCATATATGGGAGCAACTGATTTGAAAGCTGTTGAGTTTCTATCAGGATTGCCAAATACCGAAGTGAAAATTTCTTACAATACAGAAAATGAAAGGCTGCACGCTAAATCCTATCTATTTTTTAGAAATACAGGTTTTCATACTGGATATATTGGCTCCTCGAATATTTCAAGAAGTGCTTTAACGAGTGGTTTAGAATGGAATTTAAAAATAACGACAAAAGAAATTGGACACATTATTGATAAGTTTGAAAAAACATTTGAAACGTATTGGCAGGATAACGAGTTTGAAACTTTTATTAAAGAAGAGCATATTGAAAAATTAAGTACAGCTTTAAAAAAAGAAAGAAAAAATGATAGAACTGAAGCAACATTCTATTTTGAGATCAAACCATTTCCATTTCAACAAGAAATACTTGAAAAATTAGAAGTAGAAAGAACAATTCATCATAGAAATAAAAATCTTTTAGTAGCTGCAACAGGAACAGGTAAAACCATTATTTCAGCCTTTGATTTCAAGAATTATCAAAAGAAGAATCCAAATGCGAAATTTCTTTTTGTTGCTCATAGAAAGGATATCTTGATTCAAGCAAGAACGATGTTTGCGGGTGTACTTAGAGAGAATAATTTTGGTGAATTATGGGTTGAGGGAGAGGAGCCAAGTAATTTTAAAGCTGTATTCGCTTCTGTTATGACTTTAAAAAATCGAATAAGTCAGTTACAACTAACAGAAAACTATTATGATTATATTATTATTGATGAAGTTCATCATATAGCAGCAAATAGTTACAGACCCATTTTATATAAATTTAAACCTGAAATATTATTGGGATTAACTGCAACTCCTGAAAGAATGGATGGTGCAAATATTTTAGACGATTTTTGTAATACTATCGCTGCCGAAATTAGATTACCGGAAGCCTTGAATAGAAAACTTCTTAGTCCATTTCAATACTTTGGTGTTAGTGATAGCATTGATTTGTCAAATGCAACTTGGCAAAATGGTAGATATTTACCAAGTGAACTTTCAAGGCTTTATACCCAAAACGATAACAGAGTTGGTGAGATAATTCAGAAATGTAAAAGCTATCTAAGAGACTTTAAAGATGTTAGAGCCATAGGATTTTGCGTAACAAAAGAACACGCATCTTACATGGCTGAAAAGTTTATCTCAACGGGTTTAAAAGCTGGCTTTATAGTCAGTGGTAATGGAAGGGATGATTTAAGGGAAAGCATTAAATCGAAATTTAAACAAAAGGAAATCAATTATTTATTTGTTGTTGATATCTTCAATGAAGGTATTGATATCCCTGAAATAGATACTGTATTGTTTTTAAGACCAACTGAAAGTTTAACTGTTTTCTTGCAGCAATTAGGAAGAGGACTAAGATTAGCAGAAAATAAAGAATGTTTGACTGTATTAGATTTTGTTGGAAACGCAAGACCAGAGTATGATTTTGAAGGTAAATTTAGAGCACTGATCGGAAAAACAAACTCCTCAACTAAAGATGAATTAGAAAGAGATTTCCCACATTTACCGTTAGGCTGTTCAATCGTTCTAGAAAAAAAAGCCAAAGAGTATATCCTTGATAACATAAGAAATGCAACACAGTTGAATACAAATCAGTTAATAAAGAAGATTATGAATTTTCGTCATCAGAGTACACTACCCTTAACATTGAAAAACTTCTGTGAATTTTATCAAATTCCTATTCAAGCAATTTACAAAAGAGGTAATTGGAGCAGGTTGCTTCAATTGGCAAAAGAGATCGCTGATTTCCCAATTAGTAATGAAAAAGAACTTAATCGAACCATTTTGAAAAAATGGATTCAATGTAATTCATATAGTTATTTAACTTTCATATTGTACCTTGCAAAAAATAATTTTTCTATTCCCTCAACAATAAATGAAAATGAAAAACTAATGTTGGTGATGTTACATTACGATTTTTGGCAAACTGCAGCAAATTTTGACAGTATAGAAAAGAGCATAAAAAAAATTGGCGAGAATCAAATTTTGACACACGAAATGATAGAGACTTTAGAGTTTTTGATCGACAGAATATCTCATATAGAACTTGATATTGATCTACCTTATTCACAACCTCTAAAATTACATAGCCGCTATACACGAGAGCAAATTTTGGCAGCATTTGGTGCAAACACCTTTCAAAAACAATCAAGTAATCGAGAAGGACTTGTTAATTTGGAATCAAAGAATACAGAATTGCTCTTAGTTACTTTGGAAAAAACGGAGGACAATTATTCGCCAACAACTATGTACAATGATTATGCAGTTAGCGAGAAAATATTTCATTGGCAATCTCAAAATTCATCAAAACCTGAAATAGGTAGAGGTTTGTCATATATTACTCATAAAGAAAAAGGCAAATCAATTTTACTTTTTGTAAGAGAAAAAAATACAGATGAATTTGGAAACACAATGTCTTATGTTTTTTTAGGGGCTGTAAACTACATAGAACATTACGGTTCAAAGCCCATGAGCATCAAATGGGATTTACAGGTGCCAATGCCCCCTTACATCTGGAAAGAAACTGCAAAAATGGCTGTTGGCTAATGTTTACGTTAATCAAATATGGGAATAACAGAAAGGATAAAATAATGACCCGAATCGAAGTTCCTTCAGAAACCCTTTTGGTAGAAATGGGAGAAGATAGGTTGAATATACTTGAAACAACTATGCAAATGTCGAGTAGGGACGAAAGTGCCCCGGTGGAATGCGATATATGCTCAAAACCGCTCGGAAAAATGAAGGACGTAAAACACATAGAGTCCCCTGAATCAATTACAATTGCGGTAAGGAATGGATTCAAGCCTGAGAAAATGCTGAAAGCCACTGAGAATATGCTCAAAGAGGAGGGTGAGGAAAACCCTGCGCAAATCTTGGAAATAGTCCTTGATTCGTGGAAATCCATCGTTGATAAGAGCGAAACCCCATGGGCGTTATGTGAGGAATGCTATGAGAGCATTCAAATATATATCAAAAAGCGTGGAAGTTGAGGGAGGTGCTAAGGGGAGTGTAAAGAATTTTGGAGTTTCTAAATTTTTTATAATTATGCATACATAATATTCATAGCTTCTTTTTCTCTTTCTTTATATTTGATACGTTCTTGTTCCTGGAATTCCCATAGAATCCGGTTTGTTCTGGCTTCTCTTTGTTTGTGCTCTCTTATTATTTGCCACATCTTTTCTTGCTTATTTCTTAGCAGAACATTTCTTGGTTCATTGTCCATGTCATATTGTTTACGTTTGCCTGGGTCAGATAGTACTGAATAAGCCTCTGCGATTCCTTTAAACATTTCTTCGGCTTCTGGTAACTTGTTTTTGTCGGGATGATATAGCATAACCAGTCTGCGGTAAGCGGACTTTATATCCTCCTGGGATGCTTTCTTATCGACTTCTAATATTTCGTAATATGTTTTTTTAGCCATGGGTTATTAATATTAATTTCCTCTTATAGATTTATGTATTTCCATTTTTTGTCCAAATTGTACACCATTACGATAATCTTCTGATGGATGATATGTTGTTTTGTGTGTCTTTGACACTGATCCGGGGTACATCTTATCCATTTGTTTTTCAACTATATCTTTTTTAACTATTACCAGAGCATTCTTATTTTCCTGATACTTTCTTTCCTCTTTGATCTCGTCCAATCTATTACTTAGAGCACCTAATGCGCCGACACAGAAATCTATCACACGGGTTTTTCTTGAAATCGAGGTGGGAATCTCTGTTGCTTTGATCGCAGCATTGTATATTTGTAAATATAGATGATCAAACATTTTTGACGCAACTTTTGCATCCATTTCGAATCCGATAAAGAATATTTTTGTACTGGTTCTCATTATACGGCATTCATAAAATGAAGCTACAATTGAAGAAAGACTCATAACCCAATGTCTTATACCTTTTTGATCTATTAATTCAGATTCAATATTTTTTACTAGTGTTGATTTATCTGAAGTAGCTTTAATTTCATCAATGGATATTTCGTATTTATCCATAAGTTCTTTAACAAGTCTATTTGCTATTGCCATTTCATTAACATTTACAGCGCCACTTTCAGTTTGAGTATGTGCCATAATTTTTTCAATCTTACTTAAAACCTCGATCCTTTCTTCATTAGTTATCATATTATTACCAAATATCCAGGTTGCATCCTCATCGCAAACTTGCTCTTCAATATACCTTCTTTTTAATAAGTCTTCCATTCGTTCAATATATCTTATCGCAAAATATAATAAGAGATCATTATGAAGAGTCTTAATATAAACCAACTTGATGACGGCGACGAAGAAGTTGCCAAAATACTCATTTCCTCCGGCCTGAGCAGACCAGTTGCCAGAACTCTGGCATATCTTCAAAAAGTGGATACGGCTACATCTGTTGACCTTGAGAGGGGGACAGGATTGCGCCAGCCTGAAGTCAGCATAGCAATGAGGCAGCTAAATCCGTTTGATTGGATCGACGAGAGTGAAGAAAAGAAGCCAGGTAAAGGAAGACCGAATAAGGTATATTCGCTTAAAGTTGGATTTAAAGATATAATCGCGCACCTTGAAAAACAGCAGAAAAAAGCAATTGACGATGGAACGGCATCGATCAAGCGGCTGAAGGAATTGGTACGTGATTAAGCCTTATAACTGGATCATCTCTGCAATCCTATTCCCACAGAAACCACATTGGAGAAGCTTTGCATTTCCCACTGTGAAATACTGCATTATATGACCGCATTTATTACAGAATGCTGTGTCGCCTTTCAATTTCAAGGCATCGATCGCCTGTCTGATGGAACGTAATTGCGTATCCTGATCTTTATCAAGATACATCAGGTCTTCATCCGTGAATGTTATCGCCATATTATTTTATACCCCTGTCATCAAACCATCAACCACCCTCTTCGCTGCAACCTCATATGGAATGATCACGCCAAGCAGCGGCATAAGGTCTTTGCTCCAGCCTTTCTCAAGCTGCGCTATGCGCTCACTCATTTCTTCACTGGAATAACTCTTATCATAAAGAGCAAGCTTGCTGTTTATTAACTCTATATCGGGTTCAAAACCAAGCAAAAGGTACTTACCCTTTTCAATAGATTTTATGAACCCCCTGTCCTCAAGCCTTGAATGATGATTTCATACTAATGAGACACGAGGCCATTACCACGAGCATCTTAACGAAGAATCCATAACAGTAACCTCTGTATTCTCTTTGACTCTGCGGCAAGTTCATATTGTTAACAGCAGATATCATAGAGACATCATATCATGAAATTCACGACATTACCCAAATTTGCAGCAAACTTCAGATATTATCGTAACCGTTATATTACATATTGTGGAGGAGCATGAGAGCACTATTTGTAACGGACTTGCATGGATGTAAGTGGAAATATGAGCGGCTATTCGAAGTAGCAAAAGATTTCCAGGCAAATTTAGTCATCAATGGTGGTGATATGCTGCCCAAGGACATTGACCCATTCAGGCAGGGCGAATTCATTGCAAACTACCTTGACGATCATTTTGCGCGATTCAACTCTGAAAGGATTTACTATCTCTGTTATCCGGGAAACGACGATCTCAGAATATTTGATAAACAGTTTGAGGATACCTGCAATAAGTATTCCTTCGTAATCTATCTTGCACAGCGCAAATTTGAGGTCGGAGGTTATGAATTCATAGGAATGAATTGGGTAGTTGATTATCCATTCCGGCTCAAGGACAGATGCAGGATGGACACTGATGACTATACATTCCAGGAGCAGTTCGGAACGGGACTGTTATCCACACCAGATGGATGGCAGGAAATAGATGACTGGTTTACCTATGCAAAAATGCTCCCAACGATAGAGGAGGAACTTGACTTGTTAGTAAGACCTGTGGATATGGCAAAGAGCGTATATGTACTCCACATGCCCCCATATAGGTTAGGATTGGATAAATGTTCTTATGGGGCAGAAGTAGGATCAAAGGCTATTTACAACTTTTTAAAGAAATATCAACCAGAACTCTCGCTACATGGTCACATTCATGAGTCACCTGAAGTCACAGGCTTGTGGTATGCAAAACTCGGCAGGACGATATGTATACAGCCCGGTCAACTTGATGAGTTTACCTATGTCACGATTGACCTATCTACTATGAAGATTGATAGGATTAAGGATACAAAACTGAATAGAGTTAAGCGGATAAAATAATGACCCGAATCGAAGTTCCTTCAGAAACACTTGTTGTTGAAATGGGAAAAGATGGGTTAAACATTGTTGAAACATTCATGCAGATGTCGGGTATGGACGAAAGTGCCAAAGTGCAATGCGACATATGTTCAAAACCCCTCGGAAAAATGAAGGACGTGAAACACGTAATGTCCCCTGAAACAATTACGATGGCGGTAAGAAATGGATTCAAGCCTGAACAAATGCTGAAAGACACTGAGAATATGCTCAAAGAGCAGGGTGAGAAAAACATTGATGAAATCATGGAAGTAGTACTTGATTCGTGGAAGTCCATCGTTGATAAGAGCGAAACACCATGGGCGTTATGCGGGGACTGCAATGAGAGCATCAAGAACATTAAATCAAAAAGCGTGGAAGTTACAGGAAAAGCTAAGGTATGAGCTTGTATCAGATAGTCATCCCGAATGTGCTGCACAATCAGGGACAGCGAGTTCCATGAACTGTTTAGAAGTATTCATCCACTATAATATTCAGGAAAAATAATCTGTCCGATATTCTCGACATTATTTCTCAAAAATCCCAATACATCTCTCAGATAAGGTTCTGTTCCCGGAACCATAGCCGCACGGTTTTTGCCCCAGCTATTTATGCAGCTCTCAATAGTCTCTTTACCACCCTTTATCCGATCCTTATTCTTGCAAATATTATCGACAGCAAGATGCAGGTAGTAGCACCTGATATATTCTTTCCGCGTTGCCAGCAGCCATTTCAGGTCCTCTTTTTGAACCCATTCCTTTTTTCCCCTGTCCTGTAACTTTTCACTTCCCATCAAAGTCCTGATTGACACATTCAAGTGCCCGCACACGAATATCTTTCTTTCAGTATTATGATCTTCAAATTCCTTTGGAGGATTCATATCATTCATGAATCGATTCATCTCTTCGGATATGGCAGATGGTATTCCTGCCATTTCTGCTATTTTATCGTGTTCTGTATATCCTGCCATTTTTTCCTTCACTCTCGCTTCCCTCTTAGCTCAATCTTATCATAACATGCAACCTCTTCGCCAGCCTGCTGATACCGCCGGCTTGAAACTGTTCACCAGGTAATCCTCAATCCCATCATCCCTGGTAAGTCACTCGCTGACCAGCCCTCCTGGATCGAAGCATGAACCCTTGAGGAGCGCATAGCAATCTGCACCCCAATGTGAGTCTTTGCGAAGTAATCACTTTCCGAAGTAGGCTGCGACCTTCTTGAGGTATTCTCGAATCGGTATGCCCTGTGGACACTTCTCCTCGCATTCCCCGCATTCCTGGCATTGGGATGCGAATCCAGGGCTTCCGGTTAGAAAACCACTCAATGCAAAATCGTATTGGAGGCTGGCAGCGTCAGGCGCTTCGAACATGCAGCCTTGATTGTACATCTCAAAGCACTCAGGGATGCTAACGTTGGATGGACACGGCGTACAGTATCTGCAGCCTGTGCATGGAATCTTGATGCGCTTCTTATACTCGATCTCCACCTCTTTAAACAGGCTAAGTTCCTCTTCGGAAAGCGAGTTAGGAAGACCACTCTTTGCATATGCGACGTTTTGCTCAACCTGTTCGAAGGAAGACATGCCGGATAAAACAACTGTCACTTCAGGATGATTCCATACCCACCGCAGGGCCCATTCTGGAAGGCTTCTCTGGACAGGAGCCTTTTTCCAAATGTTGTTGATGGAAGGAATGTCCCTGGTGAGCATACCGCCGCGCAGAGGCTCCATGATCACAATTCCAAGTCCATGGTCAGCTGCATACCTGAGTCCCTCTGTTCCAGCTTGATTCTGCTCATCCATGAAATTGTATTGGATCTGGCAGAACGTCCAATCATATGCATCTACAATCTCCTTAAATAATGCCAGTTCGTCGTGGAATGAGAAACCTGCATACTTAATTCTTCCATCGGCAATGGCACTATCCAGAAAGTCGGTAACACCCAATGTACTGAGATTTTCCCAGAATGGTTTCATGAGTCCGTGGACCAGGTAAAAATCGATATGATCTGTCTGTAACCGCTTGAGCTGCTCATCAAGATAACGATCCATATCAGCACGTGATTTGATCAGCCAGCTAGGAAGCTTGGTAGCCAGGTTCACCTTCTCGCGATATTCTCCCTGCAGTGCTCGACCAACGAAAGGTTCGCTCTCCCCATTATGGTATGGATAGGCGGTGTCAACGTAGTTCACGCCATGATCTATGGCATACCTGAGCATATCGGTAGCCTGGTTTTCATCGATATTTCCGTCTTTTGTTACTGGCAGGCGCATGCATCCGAAGCCCAGTATAGAGAGACCAGATTCCACTTTATTCATTTTTCTAAATAGCATTGTCTCATCTTTAGATTTTGCATATTCTCATTCTCGACATCCTCACTATCGAATAAAATGATATTCAATTATAAGTGAGACATACATGAGTATGGGTAATAATGGTATCGCCATGATTTCTACGTACGCTAAGGAATTGGCGACCCATACAGGAAGTTGTGAGGTTCATAGGCTTCTGATTTTATTTTTTGGGTATTTTATTATCAAGGATATTCCACCAGTTCTATCTGGACTCCTTCAGGATCTTTAAAGAAAGCAACTTTTATGCCGCCTTCCATTGATATTGGCTCTAAATTGAATACGACTCCCTTCTCCTTCAGGTCAGTTGTTGTAGCCTCCATATCATCCACAGAAAAAGTGATATGGTCGTTTATCGGGAGTGAAATTTCACCTAATTTAATTTTTCCAAATTCTGAACGCTTCGGGATTTTCTTGCCCTTATGATTCATAAGTCCTATTCTACTGCCGTCTTTTTCGACAAAAACTGCTGATAATCCCATTTCTGCCATTTCTATCTTATTAGAAATCGAAAAGCCAAGCACATCAGTATAGAATTCCACCGATTTTTGCAGGTCATTCACTATAATTACAATAGCTTCAATTGATTTAATCATCGTTATTCCTCTAATTTTCTACATTGTCTATTGTGATATAAGTTTTACTTAACAATGAAATATCACGGTTCTCTGATTAATTTTAAAAATCTGTAGGTAATGTTTTGGGAAAAACGAAGATATTATCTCCATTTTTCTCCGAGATGCCTGAAATAGGCAAAATATAGACCTTATATGATAAAAAAAAATGAAATTGTACTGTTGTGGTCTTCTCTCTCCTTTCCCGGACCCCCTGGATTGCCATCTATCTAGTCACACCCTCCCCCGTACTATGTTCGAGGTCTGCATAGGAAGCAACGACTCGTATTGTGGTAATAATATTTTCTATCGCAACATACCTTAATCTGAGTAGCCAGGCGCGGGTCATGACTGAGGCTGGGCGCGGTGTTGCCTGGAAATCATGGGATCCCCGGCGTAATAGACATGTTATATTAATAACTCGCTTCAAAGAGAGTTTAATTCGGATTTCAGTCCAAGAGAAATAAATAAGTACTGATGCCGATAAGTAGCAAAATCAATTGGATTATTTCAGATGAACGTTCTTTTAATCTCACCAAAAGTCAAAATTCCTGGTTTGGAATCACTGTGTCGCGGATACACAATAGGAGGAGGCATCCTCTATATAGCTGCTGCAGTAAGGGAGGCGGGGCATAGAGTTACAGTCGAATTGGGAAATGAAAATAACATAATGCATTTAATAGAAAAGCATTCTCCAGAAGTTGTAGGAATAACGTGCTTAACCGCAACGTATCCAACGGCTAAAAACGTAATAAATCTAATTAAAGAATATAGACCGAGTATTTTGACTGTTATCGGAGGACATTTTGCCACCTTCATGACAAAGGAAATTTTTTCAGAATGCAGTGTGGATTATATTCTCCGCGGCGAGGGTGAAATTGCATTTCCCCTGTTATTGAAACAAATAGAATCTGGAAATGAATATTCCATTATTGAAGGCATTGCTTTCAGGAAAAATAACGAAATTTTTAATGAAAATACGTATACTCTATTGAAGAATATTGACTCACTGCCACATCCGGCAATTGATCTTATTCCAAAAGAGATAAAAGATTTTATACCTATCATTTATACCAGCAGAGGTTGTCCGCACAAATGTAGTTTTTGTTCCATTTCTGCTTTTTATAATGGTAAATGGAGAGCAAGAAAAACCGAGAATATATTGGCTGAAATAGAAGCATACGCTTCACAGGGCGTCAAATCCTTTTCTATTAGCGATGATAATCTGACATTTGATACAAAAAGAGTTAGATCGATATGTGACCAACTAAAGGATCAAGGATTGGATACTTTAAAATGGTCCTGCCTGAGCAGAGTAGATTCTATTTCCAAAGATCCTGGGATGATCGATAAAATGGCAGATAGCGGATGTACGGCTATGTCATTAGGTATTGAAAGTGGTGTACAGGAAATCATAAATGCTTATAAAAAGAACATAACCCTTGGACAAGTTCAAGATGCTGTACGAATTATGAACGACTCTTCAATCTTTCACGGATGGTTCATGATAATTGGTTCCGGAGATGAGTTTGACCAGCCAAAGTATATTGAAAAAAATATAGATTTTATGAAAAAAGTTAAATTTGATATCTTACAGATTTCTATTTTAACTCCATTTCCAGGAACAGAATTCTATTCTAAAATCGTATCAGAAAATCGTTTATTAAATAAAGATTGGAGCAAATATGATTGCACACATTGCCTATATCAGCCTTTGCATATGACCCCTGAACAAATAGAACAATATTACATTAAAGCATATAAAACATTATATTTAGAACGTGGTCTTGATCTTTTGGAAATGACCTGGAAAGGCTATAGAGCTGGATTTGTAACCCCGGCAATGATCTTGAAATTAAGTGGACATGGACTAAATTTCTTACTTAAGAAGAAGAATTTTTATGAAGTTCTTGAATCCACAGAAATTGAAGAAATTTAAGAACTGAAACTAAGAACCTTTGAATTCATTACAGAGAAGACTTTGACTGACAATTTAAGCTTCAGAACTACGATTGAAATCACATCCAATCATCTCCCATTGAACGAAATGTGCTGCGTCTCTCATATAACCTGTTTAAACACATTTTAAGGACTTCGTTTTATGTCTGCTGTGTCAGTGCATTTTTATATCATTGGGAAATATTCTATGCTTCTATGCCCCGCCGGAAATCTTCTATATCTGAATTCGAAGAACTAAGAAGTGCTGGAATCGCTGCTGCTTCAAAATTAGTCATTGAACATCAATATGACATGGCAAAAGATGTTTTTATCAAGCTCCTTACCCTGAGTCCCAATGATCTCGAAGTGATGACCCTGCACGCTAACATCTTTTTTCTCGAAGGAAAGCTTCTCGAAGCTGAGAGGGGTTTCGACCATGTATTAGCTTTGAATCCTGTCTATCCCCTTGCATTATATTTATTGGGCGCAGTCTATCATGAAAGGGGAATATGAACGGGCAATTCACATGTATGAAACTGCATTGAAACATTTTCCAGAAAATAACAACAAGGATATTGCAGATACTTATCAGAACATGGGATGTTCTTATTGGGTGATCAAGAGATGAGATGCAGCTATTGAAGCATGGATGACCTGTCTGAAATATAATCCCAGGCAGAAATATGCAAGGGAGAATCTCAAGGATACAATTAAATTAATTGGGAAGAATTGATTTTCAAAAACCAATGATGATAGAGATGCCCAACTGTTCTTCTATTCTAACAAAGGAAATCCTTATCTTTTGTGTTATCAATATGCATGATCATGACTTCTTTCAGCAAAGGAGATAGTTTGGTTTCGTCCCCATTAATGGATGGTCTGTTCGAAGACTTTTGTTCATTCTTGGAGTGGATTCTGGATGTCAGGCTAACAGTAGAAGCGAGGGATCTTATTCGGGATTTGGTCCATTTTTGGTCTACAAATAATCAAATGGAAAACTTAGAGGAATATTTATCGATCCATTCTCAGGTTAGAAAAGAAACGAAAGCGACACAAGACTACCTTCGTGAGAAACTTCAGATACAGTTTGTGGCTGATCTTCGACTTCTTGAGAGAAGTGGAAATCCAGGTATAAGAGTCGTACTTAAATTGTACGATGCTGCAAATACGCCGCTTGCTCCTGGCAATCCACCACTAACACAAGAAACTGCCGAATGCTACATGGAATTTTTTTACTTCATGCAGATGACTCTAAAAAATGGGAAGACACCGCAGCCACCACCAGAGATAACTAAGAAATATTTCGTGCGGCAACTCATCACTAAATATAGCTACATGTCACGCGAGGAACAGGAGTGGATAGGAAAATCACCTGAATTATGGGCTGAATATCGATCTAAATGGCCTAGAACGTCCGAAGCAGTTATTGCAGAGCTAATGCCTGGTTGGGCTCAACAGATAAACGGTTCGGGAAATATACCATCTTTTGCCAGGGATAACATCAGAGATCCGAGGGATCTTATCAAAGATTCGGGAAATGTTAATTCTGATATAAATAAAAATGTACCCGAAGAGAAAGTTTTATCAGCCGTCTGGAGGCAGAGATTAAACCGCTGGTAACGAAGCATACACCAAGGGAGTAAACAAAATGAACCCAAAAATAAACATAATCGTAGAAGGAGCAGAAGGAAACACGGTTGAATCAGCGTTAAGAGGCATACCCCAGTTAAGCCTTAAAAAGACCAGTGAGAGCCGGGGGCTGGCTCAAGGTGCAACTAAAGCCCTGACACTGATCGCAGAATTTATTGGCGGTTCGGCGAAAGTTACTGATGCCTTAATGGAACAGGCTACAAGTCAACTGGCCGGCGCTACGGTCAAAGTTCAATATGGCACGGTGATAATCGAAGTAACGAACGCAAATCGCTCACAACTTATGGCTCTTATGGAAAAAGCTATCAAGGGGGCCAGAGATGCAGATAATCTATGAGTAAAATGCAGACAGACAGCTCAAAAATCCCCTCCAAGGGTGAGCTGCTGTTGCAGATGGCACAGAAACTAACTGAACGTACCAGGTTTTTTCAACAAGCAGTGTTATCTAAAAACAAAGGAGACCTGGATTCTGCACGGATATGGTACGATAGGCTCATAGCAGTCAGCTATGAATACCTTCAACTGGCATTGCTGCACAATCGATACCATGAATATCCCGTGGAGATAACTTCAATCGTCCAGCCATTATTGGACACCCTGCTCATCCAGGCGGATATCCTGCAGGCAAAAGGGGATATTCCAACTTCTGAAAAATTATGGGCTGATGCGCAAAAACTTTCAAAAGAGCACCTTGGTTCTTCCGAAGTTGCAGAAATAGAACGGTCACGTTCAGTTTCTATTGTAAGCCAGGGACGCTTTAATGAAGCTCTTGTGGGGCTTGCAGCCAGCAAGGATTTCTTTCAACAAGAGGGTAATATGCTCAAGCTGGCAAGGACGACCCTTGATATGGTGTCTATCCTTAACTGGCTGGGGGATTTTAACAGAGCACTATCGGAACTTAGCAATGTTTCAGGTCTTATTGCTCCACTGATCTTGGAGAAAGCTCCAACACAGCAGGATATTGTGGACTCTCTGTTCAGTGCCGAAGCAGACATAAGGTCAGGAACGGGAGATGGCAGGAAAGCCCAGGATACTGCACAACTCTACCGCATCTTCACAGAGATAAACTTTTATAAGGGGCTTATCAATAGATCGGCGGGGAATCTGGATGAAGCTGAAAAATTTTTTGAAATAGTTATGCCTGAATATCAAAAAATGGAAGTCGAAGAGGTAATAGAAGCCCAGCTTGTTTCCATATTGCTTTCAAAGGGTAAAAACCAGGAAGCATTGTCTCGTATCATCAGACTGGAACCCCATTTCAGGAACCATGATTTTTTCCGTCCCAAACTGGCGAGTCTATTGAGGTGGAAAGCCGAAGCTCTTTTTAATCTGGGCAGGATGGAACAGGCAATAAATAGCTTGGATGAGGGAATTGCAGACCTTAATATCTATTATGATCCCGATCGCTTATGGGGACTGCAGTGGCTAAAAGGCCGGATTTTAGAGGCAATGAATAAGGAAGTAGCTATAGAATTTTACTCTAAAGCGATCGATACTGTTAATGATCTGCGTAAAGCCCCGTTAGGATATCGACTTGATAGTACTTATCTTAAAGATAAAATTCCATTATTCAGAGGAGCCATCGAGCTAGCTTGCAAGATGGATCGCGCTAAGGAGTGCTGTGGATTCATGGAAATGATCAAGTCCCGAATTCTGACCGCAACACTCAGTATAACAAATCCTATGCCTAAGGATCATAATAAAACAGGGGATATCGGGAAAAAGATAGATGAATTAACCCGGAAACTGGATGGTCTCGAATATTCAGGGTATAGAGATGGCTGGAGCAATGAAATCAAAAACGAAAGATCATCTATTCTGCTTGAACGATCAGAATTAATGGAACGGGTTCGATTTTCTGATCCACGCTGGCGAAGTATGACCGAGCCTGTACCACTTGACCTTGACAGGATCACCGAAATCCTGGACGACAGGGGGCAGGCTGCCCTTAACCTTTTCTATGGGTCTGACAGGATTATTGCAGTATTGATCAAGGATACGAAATATACAGTGGCTCAGATTGAGCTGCCATCGGAGATAAATTCCAAACTGGAAGAGTATCGATTAAATTTGCAGGAGAAATATCCCGATAAAACTTTTTATGATATTTCAACCGGTCTTGCTATTGGAGCCAAACACCTTATCCCATATGATCTGCTCATGAAAGCTTTGGAATCAACACAACTCATAATAATCCCACATGGTCCATTACATCTTATTCCATGGGCAGGTTTGATCTTCAAAGGTAAAAGATTATTCGAATATTGTCCCGTTGGGATTCTCCCTAACCTCACATCTATCATAAATCTGGATGCTGATTTTTCAAATCCTCCTGCCATTGCATTGATCGGCTCTCCTGATTATGGCAGCTTTCATGAACTGAATTCTTTACCTTACGCCCAAAAAGAAATTGAGCATATAAGGCAACTTTATTCAGATAAACAAAGTATTATTGGAAATGTATTAAACGGGAATAAGGCTACAGAAAAAGGATTCTGGGAATTACTATCTTATAAAAATGCTGAAAATGGGATTTTACATGTATCAAGTCATGGTTCTTTTGAACCCAATGAGCCTATGAATTCAGGTTTACTTTTAGCAGATGCCAAAATTGATGCAGCGGAGATCGCCCGTTCCTCGGTTAAATATAATGAAGTTATCCTGAGCGCATGCAGTAGTGGATGGCGCCCTACTAAAGTCCAGGGTATTGAACTGTCAGGTGATGACATACTGGGATTGCCCGGATCGTTCCTGGAAGCTGGGGCAAGGTCTGTTCTGGTGAGCATTCCTATGGCTGATGACCGCGCAACCTGCCGGTTTATGACCATCTACCATCATAATCGTTTAAATGGAAAAACACCATTAACCTCACTTCAGGAAACTCAAAATACCATGTTATCAAATTCAGAATATGAACCTTTCACCTGGATAGGATTTACTGTATACGGGTGTCAATAAGAAATCCAATATGATGATAAAAAATGTCGAATATCCCTTTGACCAAAAACCGAACCAGACCTCTGGATGCATCTTCCGGATGAATGCCTGGTTTGGCGTTTCTCCTCTTCTTAAATTCAAAGATCCGTGAGGGCGATTATTATACCACTCGCCGAAATACTCATGTCATCGGGCCTGAGCAGACCAGTTGCCAGAACCCTGGCATATCTTCAAAAAGTTGATACAGCTACATCCATTGACCTTGAGAGGGGAACAAGATTGCGCCAGCCTGAAGTCAGCATAGCAATGAGGCAGTTAAATCCATTTGATTGGATTGACGAGAGTGAAGAAAAGAAGCCAGGTAAAGGAAGACCGAATAAGGTATATTCGCTTAAAGTTAGATTTAAGGATATAATCGCGCACCTTGAAAAACAGCAGAAAAAAGCAATTAATGATGGAATGGCATCGATCAAGCGGCTGAAGGAACTGGTCCGTGATTAAGTCTCATAACTGGATCATCTCTGCAACCCTATTCCCACAGAAACCACATTGGAGAAGCTTTGCATTTCCCACTGTGAAATACTGCATTATATGACCGCATTTTTTGCAGAATGCTGTGTCGCCTTTCAGTTTCAAGGCATCGATCGCCTGTCTGATTGAACGTAATTGCGTATCCTGTTCTTTATCAAGATACATCAGGTCTTCATCCGTGAATGTTATCGCCATATTATTTT
>JBAQLI010000178.1:0-3484 GCA_049301735.1 Candidatus Methanoperedens sp. | reverse complement strand
CCCATCTCCTGCAAAGGGAAAAGCCAAACGAAAGCTGCATACGGGAAATCTGTACGTGCAGTTTGATGAGGAGGGGGAGGTTGTTAAGACCTCTTCTTTACTCTAGCCCCTTGACCCCGACGCTGTAAATATGGTTATTATGGATAATCCATGTTCCTTACCCCCTTATAACCCATGTTCCATACCCTTCTGCTAGATTTGGTGCCAATTTTGGATTATTTATTAATATCATCACAAAACACATATATGATGAGGTGAAAGCAATGGGACCTGAACTAATAAATACAATAGTTCAATGGATAGTTACTGCTATTATGCATCTATTGGGTCATCAATGGCCGCCCTGTATCTTATGTGGGGCGCCTTAATAACTGATATTACTTGAAATATTAACAAACATCGTTGACTCTTGAAGCAATCAAAACATGTGCGAGCTACATATCGAAGTTGGAAGAGTCTTACTTATCTATGGACATTTAAATTAGTCAGGAGGAATTGGAAAGGTACGGAATATAAGATATCATACGGCAGGCTCAAAATATCTATTACGTCCAGAATAGCCCTCTTGTGCCCTCTCGTAAGGTGTGCTGCAGGCTGCCCTCTGCGCTCTTTATCCTCATCCAGCATATCATCCAGGATCAGCGAAGCACTGTGCGCCAGTTCAATAGCACAGGCAAGGTCAAGCGCCCTGGATATGTCCTTGCCTCTGTCAGGTACGGCATCGAAAACCAGAAGTAGCAGCCTGGCACGCATTCTTTTTCCTTTTAACAGCGCTAAGATCACATCCGGGTCGGATATTTTATCTTCAACTATGAGTTTTATATGACTGTTTATTTCTTGTCTTTTTTTATCAAGGTATTCCTGAAACGTTCTATTCATATCCTCTCCAGCGATAGTGATAGTGTTCCTGCAAGTGCGTATATCAA
Organism: Candidatus Methanoperedens sp.; assembly: GCA_049301735.1. Taxonomy (GTDB): domain Archaea; phylum Halobacteriota; class Methanosarcinia; order Methanosarcinales; family Methanoperedenaceae; genus Methanoperedens. Next base: position 2,558 of record JBAQLI010000178.1, on the reverse strand, counting down.
AACGAACTGCAATCCCAGCAACTTCCATGCGATTTTATATTCCTGTGTCTTAGTATATTCATAAAGTGCAAGCATTACATAGCCATAACCAAAACCGAATACACCAAGACCTATTATGACGATCGGGTTTGCCTCAAGCCCCAGAGCAAGCACCTGGGCAAGGTAAGAGGATACAGGTACTGTAGCCATACCCAGGGCGCCGAACTCTATGGTATGAAAACTCCCAAATTCAAGACCGTACAGTGTACAGAAAAGTATGCCAATACCAACTGCTGCACCAGGAAATAGAGATCCCAATATGCGATTTGCGTATATACCTGTTGATAATGCCAGTATAAACACAAAACAGCTTGATGATAAAAGAGTAGCATCATTAAATACGGTTTTCCAGGGTTTTCCCGCTCTGGTTGTATCATCAAGCATATGCTCACCATATAACAAAAGAGATACAGCTGCAAGAGACAGGCCCAGAACCTTGGTGTCTACAACCTGGAAAGCGGCTGCCCCGACTATGACCAGGGATAAAAATGCCAGCATAAAGGGCAGATGCATCAGGGTAAATAGACTGCCAAGGGTGCTTTTATTATATACAAGATATTTGTACCATTCTAACTGCCTGTTCATTTCCTCGCCCTCCATAATAACTTCAAAGCCTCCCACAGATGGAGCTTCATGTTCAACCTTCGTGTGGTTTTTTGAAGTGTCCAGCCATCCCATATACCGATATACGCTCCTTTCCTGAGCCTATCCATTACCCTGCGTTCATCTTCCATCCATGCAAATTCTTTCTGTATCGCATGTTCATATGCAAAAGGATCATCCCAATTCTTTACTAAGATCTGTGCGCTTCTCATTCCGGGTATTATGCCTTCACCTGCAAGGGGAGCCACACATCCTATTGTCTCTCCCACTCCCCATATGTTATGAAATGTATACGGCATGCTGCTATGCGGAGCGGTTAAGCGGACCTTACCTGCACAGCCGCATAACACCTTTCTTTTATCGCCTTTAATCCATCCCAGGTTTTTGAGAATATTATGTGGCTCAATCACAAAACTCCCCGCACCCATATGGTATTCGCTTCCAGATAGCGGAAAAATCCACGCATACCCTGTCCTGTTTATTCTAATGCTCATTCCAAGAGGCTCTGTGCTGCGAACACGGTACTGAACGCAAGGAAGAATCTTATCATCTTTTATCTGGGGTAGATATGCACGAGAAACTCCGGTTGCATCGATAACCCTATCGTATTCTTCGATATTTATTGGTGACCGCTCTACTGAAGTACCCTGCAGCAGATCGGATACAAGAAGCGGCTTATCGAAAGTCTGCGCATATGCTTCTATTCTCATCTCATCCATTACAATATGGTCGAATTGCATCCGGGTATATTTAGCCGGGTCAAGCCCGGTATCCTCTAAAAGCTTCTCAAACCCGGATGAAGTACCCCATGCGCACGGACTTATGCCGCAGCTTGTCTTATGCGGCTGTTCCTGTTCAAATACGGTCACATCATTGAATCCCCGATTGCGCAGGAGCCTGTACAGATATGCACCTGATATCCCTGCACCAGCTATTGCTATTTTCATCTTTATTCCCCGTCCAGAAGAAAAGAGATTGCCAGAAAATAGCTCATTAAGCACAGCAGCTTGAGGGCAATTTCAGGTTTGTAAATATAGTATTCAACATCTTCAACATTGTCTTTTCTTATTGCCCTAACATATCTCGACAGTGTTATTTCTATAGCAGAAATATTAGCTGCCAGAACTGCCCATATTAAAAATGCAGGACTGAGCGTCAGTGTATTCATATAAAATCCGACCATTACAGGGATGAACCCGAATGATACCGCAAACCAGAAATCGTTATGAAAAAATCCTTTCATGAACCTGGCAGGATATGCCCAGACAAAAAAAGTCTGTAGAGGAATCATCCATAGCAGGTGCCATGCGGCAAGCTCTAACATCCAATATATACCTATCAGGACTGCTATACTCACTGCAGCCAGTCCCAGCAACAGCAGTTCTGTTGGCATCAAGTATTTCACGTAACTGCTGCCCATCCCTGGCAATTGATCAAAGGAATGGGCTGCAATACCCAGCCCCAGGAAGTATGCAACAGTAATCCATGCAAAAACATCCCACCTGTGGATACCTGCGATCCCGAAACCGATAGTCAGGAAGCTCAGGTTCATTGCTGTATACGGAAGGTGCAGTATGGTCCATATTTCAGCCCATTTTGAACCCTCAATCTGATACCAGGTCTTTTTCATGGTTAAATCCTCGGGAAAATACATGTATTTATTTCAAACACATCCTATTTATTTCTGCTATATGCTTTATGTACTTTCGGCTGTACGCAGTACTTCCGCAAGTAACCTTCAGATTGAATATTTATTTCTGAATTAATTCTTTTGCTTTCTCAATAGGATTTGCTTGTGCCTTAAAGTAAGCAACTAAAATGGTTTCTATCAATTCAGAATTGGATATTCTCAAATCCTTCAGAACTTTAACTACATTATAAAGATTCTCTGCTAAGTCTCTATCTATCGATATTCC
>JBAQLI010000177.1:0-8306 GCA_049301735.1 Candidatus Methanoperedens sp. | reverse complement strand
GCTTGTTGAAGCCAGAATCGTGAATGAACGTAAAGGACGTACCGTAGCCTCTATCCTCATGAGGCAAAACGTCGAACCCGACCTTACGGGCATACATCTTATAACACTCGTTGGTTTCTCTGCTCTTGGTATGGATTACCATACTGCCCTTATCGCCGACAAGCATAACGAATGACTTTGCGCCTAAGCCGAACATCCCAGAAACCGACGGATCAAAGGCGTTCCTTGACCTGCCAAAGTACCGGAATACCTCCATAAACATTTTCTTTGATAACCCGATACCGTTGTCCTCGATTATAAGGAGACATTGCTCAGGGTTATACTCCACTCTTATCTCTGGAACATAGCCTGGGTCAAGCTTAAGCGTAGACATGCAGGCGCTTTCTGCATTTGCAATGTACTCCCGTATCGTGGATTTCCAGCTTTTGTATATTTTAGAAAGCTGGTCCATAACCACGCCATACTCTATTTCGTATGGAATAAAACCAGAATCGAAGTCGGTCACCGTCTCCAGCTTTATTGGGCTCTGTGTATCTGCAACAGAGCGTGGTGTTTTCCATAACGGTGCTATTACGGGCACAGACACTGCAGGGGCGGAAGCTGCGCTATCTTCATTAGTTTCTAACATCATTTCACCTTCTAACTTATTAAAAAAAATTGATGGGTTTATCCACCCATCATTGGTTGCACGGTTATCATCTGACCTGAGTAATCTGTAAGGAAACAGGAGTTTGCACTCACAAGATCCTCAGCATGAACTGCAACCGGTTCGCCATTATCTATCACGATCGGCAACCCCATTTGCGGGAAGTCTATGCCAAGTTGCGAAGCGAGCATCGCTGCTGACAGCCTCTCCTGCTTTATCTCATCCTTACCTGTTATCAAGGTCAGTGTCTTTACTACTCCCTTCTGGGGAGCATTGGAAACTAATTGTTGCATATCTTCCAGATCCCTCCAATTCGGTCTACTTGAAAAAGTGTTTCCGTTGTAAGCATTGTCCAGGAACTTGTTCAGTACATGACTGAATGAACGACCAGGTCTCATAACGCAAACACTGAATCTTTGATTGAGGCGCGGATAATGGATTCGCACACTATCCTGACTTTGTGTGCGAATCTTGCCTGTGTTCTGACTGCCTTTATCCAGCGCATGCTTATTTATTTTTTGAATATGCATAGACAATGCGACAATAAAAGAGGTATTTGCCTGAATGGCGCACGGTGGGGCATGACGAAGAGCGGCTGCTGTTGCTGATGCAAGGGCTGATGTGCGGAGATTAAGTGTAAAGGAGAGATGAAGGAAAGAAAATTATCATACTGCTCATGAAAACATAGCGATCAAAGATTGCCTGCATAGGTTTACATCTGTTCCTGGTACTTATTGACATCGCCAACAAGTCCGTCTTTGATGTAACCTGAAGAAAATATGGAAAAATTAAATCAAAATGCGGTAGAAAAAAGAGAAGAAGGGCATTAGTATTTAGCCCTTCAATTTACTTATTTCTCGTGAATTACTATGTTTCCACCCTGCAGCTGGCCAGTTGCAGTGTGATAAACAACTCCATTTTTGTCAAGCACGGTTATCTTATAAGTATCCGGCGTTTTACTCAACTCATTATCAACTGCTTCCACAGTGAACTGGAAATTACCGCTGCTTCCAGGCTGGAGCAAACCTGTTGCTGGATCATATATCTGGAGTGAGGCCTTTCCCTGGAATGAAGAAGTAATGCCTTTTATGGCAAGACCGATCCAAGCATTGCTTTTCACAATATAATCAAAGCCGTTCTGATGATACACATATACAGAGTTGCCCTGAACTTTTCCTTGCTTGTTATACTTGGCTGTGAAGCCAAAGTTACCGTGGCTTCCTGTAGGATCCAGAATCCATCCTCCTCCAGTTGTGAACTGACCGGTTGGTTCATACACAATCAATGGAGTGGGTGTCGATGTGATTGGTTTGTAATAATCATTCGGCACAATTCTGGCGATGACCATATAGTCATCTACTGGAAGGTTATTGATCGTTGCTGTGGCCATCCCAATACCCGTGCCGGAAGAAGTTACTGAAACCGATACAACGGATGGCACAGTAGCGATTGGATTTGAATACGTCAGATCGCTGCTCTTGTATATGGTGAAATTTACCTTAATTTTAATTAGATCGCCATAGTCAGTATCAATTTCCTCAAGTGTCGCTCTGAGATTTATCGATCCAGATGTACGTGGGACAATCATATCGCCTGTATAGGTAATAGTGGTGTCCTCACGAGTGATTGAGAATGATTTTGAATCGTTATCTGAACTGTAATAATCGTCGCCAACAAACTCTGCCTTGACATTATAGCTACCTGCTATCTGGTCAAGCTTAATAGTCGTGGAGGCAATACCATCGGTTCCAGTAATAGCTGTGGCTGTCTGAGCACCAAGGGTGAAGCTGATGGATTTGCCAGAAAGCGGATTATTATTTCCAGAATCATTCAATTGTGCTTTCAGTGTCGCGAAATCTGAATATTGGGCAGTTAAATCTCCAAGATACTCAAGTTTAGTCGCTATGCTCGTTCCAGGGCCACCGGCATCTATAATAATACCATTCGCAATTCCATCGTCATCACCCAATCCACCATCCTGCAATTGAATGATTATGATGTTATCTCCATCATTCGAACCTATTGGGATCTGATACCATCCTTCTGTAGAGCTATATTTCCAGTATTGTGCGTATGTTGGAATAGTTGATGGGAAAGCTATAGTCACATTAACAGTTTGCCCCTCGGTTAATCCGGTTATATTAAACGAGAATAAACCATGTGGGAATTGAATATTTGGTTTGCCTTCTTCTGTCATGTCTGATTCATCAAATGCAATAAGATTTTCAATATTTCCAGCATCAGAAACAAATGATACCTGGCCAGTCCCTGTTGCTGATTGAACCATTGCTTCTATGGGATCAGGTGTTGTTACATGGATCGATAAACCAGTAAGCATTGCAACGTTTACCGTTGCATCATGCGTTTCTCCTTCCGAAATACTGCTGGTATAACTTTCTTCAGAAACTATTTCATCCCCAACTCCACCAATTACGTCAAGAGTGTATTCTCCATTTCCAGTGCCAATCAATACGATTCTATAATTTCCGCTTTCGAGGTTTGGAATCCGAACATTTACTTCCCCATTGCTTGTATAGGTTGCATCGGGTATCTGTATATCGATTCCTCCAGTCTCATAGTTTTTTCCCACGTGTCTTCCAAGCGGATCATAAATATGGAGATCCGCATTTGAATGAAGAATGAAAGTGAGGTAAGAGAGGCTCTGAATGTCTGTGGGAATTACTCTAGTCTGTAATGTAAGTATTGCTTCTTCTGTTGCTAAAAGGTCATCCTCCTCCCAACCATAAGATGTCCAATGTCCATTATCATTTTGTTTTTTAACAATAAAATTTGTGATTTCATTGCTTGCAGTTTCCTGCCAACTTCCTTTTATAATATCCGTCATTACCAATGCTTTTGAAAAGCTCAGGAGATAATAATAAAGGAATTCTCCTCCGATACCAGGATTTCTTACCGTTTCAATTGGAGAATAATGATTTTTTAACCAATTCAAACCTCCTTTTACTTTCTGATCGGAAGTATCAACACCAGTGAGTCTAAGCCCCCAAACCCCGGCTGCTGTCATTGCTCCATAAGATTGTCGAGGATTCCCTCCATTACCCCAGCAACAAGATATGGTTGGAGGTTGGTAAGTGAAACCACCGTCATTAGTTGAATCATATGTTGGATTGGTTGCATGAAGATTTTGACTCCTTGTGACGTACAACTTTGCTTTGCTCCATGTATCACTTGATTCTGGTAAGTTTGCCGCATCCAGTCCCATGAGATCCCATTGCGTATTGGATAAATCCGACCATCCAGCGCTATTTCCATAATATCCCCATCCTCCATATTGCCAATTTGAATTAGTGAGCCCTTCAGTTTCATCATTCTGAATGTTAACTAAATAATTTCTTGCTCCGGTGATATCTGCATCATATGCGGTGTTATGCGTTGCTACCAACGGTAGAATGGCTATAGATGTTTCATAGTTTGAATAAGAAACAAAAATGGAGCCATCTGGTTTTCTATTAGATCGAATGTAGTCAATAGCTTTTGAAACAATCGGATCTGATTCAGGAATGCCATGGTTAAGGAAGGTTAGAGCACCAAGTGCAACATATCCAACATTATTCCCGAAAGTACCTGACCAAGAGCCATCTGGATTTTGGGTAGTTCGAAGATATTGAACACCAGCAAAAATAGAATTTGCTTTTATAAAGTCACGTGGATCTCTGACTCCTGCATCAACCATTTGTTGAAGATTTTTATAATAACCGTTTGGATTTCCACCAGAATAAGCCCAATTAGCTTGACTTCCTACCAAAGACCAATCTAAAGAATTTTTTGCATTGGGGTGTCTTATCTCAAAATGCAAATGGGGACCTCCTGTCGGATTCATGATATAGCCAATTACAGTTTCACCTTTTTTGACCTCAGCTCCCTGTATTATCCCATCGGCTGGAGTAATATGGACGTAAACCGAATATATTTTGGTGACATACTCCGTTTCATAACTGTAGGTTTCTTCATCTCTGCCTGGGATTATATACATACGTCCTGGTCTAGCATTATGTTCTATTGCGACTAAATGCCCCAGACTTCCAAGATCTGAGACTTTCACAACTTTTCCATCAGCAATTGCATATACTGGCTCGTTTAAGTCTTCCCCTCCTACCAAATTCCAATCCTCTCCCGAATGATAGCCATTCATTGCCGCATACCAATTGCCAAAACCATTATATGGAACATCCCAATGTAGACTATCTGCGGGATTATCGTCTATTACTGGATAGTTAACTGGGGTGCCCAACAATAAATATATACTAAGCGGATCTTCTCCTGAATTTCCTGAACCCAAGAAAAAGTAATCAACTCCGCCAGCATTTTTGACTGCCTCTTTATATATAAACCAAGTCTTATATGCTGTAGACTGTCTATCTTTCAATGAACTACCAATGGGAGAATCTGATATCGGCATTACTCCGACTGAAGTAAAACCATTGTTTTTCATGGAAATTACCATGTTGTTAATATAATTATTGCTCCCGTCTCTTTCAATTGAAGTATCTTTTTTAACTAACCCATCGTATAGCGGAATCACATTGGCTTTATTTGACATTCCATTCAAGTCTTGTCTACTAACTTCATTAAACCAGATTGGGAAAAATTTCAATGAGGGATTGTTTACCACAACTTTTTCTCGAATCTTATTCAAAGTATCTGTTCCTCTACCTGTTCCGCCTAACCATTCCATATCAAGAGAAATCCCAACAACTGATGAATAAAGAGTATTATCTTCTTTTTTGGCAATATTGATTGTCTCATCAATGTTATCCAGAACATTTTGCTGACTCCAAGTGCTATCTGGCTCTAAATCAAGAACAACTTTAAGGTTAACTCCTGTAATATCTATGGATTCCAAAAATTCTTTTATTTGTGAATCCCACCATCTTCCACCGCTTACATGTGCTACTATATTAATGTTATTTATCCCTTGTTGATCTAAAAATCTTGCAGCTCTTTGAAACTCGTTTGTTTCAGGACCAGTATAATTATTTGACCATCCCGTTATCATTTTATTGAAAAGAATTCCACTATGTATACTGCATTTTCCCTCTAAGTTCCAAATATCACAAAATTTTGCATCTTCTGGCAGACCAACAACAACGGGAATGTTAGCTAATAACAATAACAGTGCCATTATTCCAATTACTGATATTTTAAAAGACGAAACTCTACAAACTTTATTAAATACCATTTTCTTCACCCTTCCTAATATTTCTTGGCCACTCTTATGCGTTTTTCCAAGCAAGACCACAATGCTCATCGATTCGATAAGCATACAATTATTTAAAACTTCCTTTTTGATTTTTCAGAAATATTGAAAAATAAGATAACTGTTAATGAAAAAAGTTTTAGATATTTTTTAGATTATTATTTCTTTACAATTTTAATAACTAGCCTCTTCTCCACCACATCAAACTTCAACAAATCCCCCATATTCAGATCAAAATACTCCCTTATCTTCGGCGGAATAAACAAATGCTGCAATGAAGGTCTGCTTCTTGGCGCCATTACCGGTCTGACATTTCCCTGCATAGTTCAACCTCAATAAGAAATATAGATGGCATCAGCTCTCATATCGGATTCAGTGAGCCTTGTCGTGCCGCTCTTTGCCTTTTTTACAACAGTCCTGCTGTATTTCAGTATATACGATATCAGGCTTTCTTACCGTATGCTTCTGCTTTCTGGTATATACATATGTTTACTTAAACGGCATCTTAGCTTCTGACTCTGGTTTGGCTGTGAGATGTTTACTTAAAGAATCGCTGCATTGGTCTGGGTCAGCAAGCTAGCTTTCTGACGGCAGCCTTGAAGTCTAGTCCTTCTAATCTCATGGCGAGCTGTATCACATTCCCCGACCTTCCACACCCAAAACATCTCCACAGGTTCTTCTGGTGATTTATTGACAGGCTGGGAACGTCATCTTTATGAAGCGGACAGAATACAAGCTTCTTGCTGCCGAGAATTCTTGAGATTGGATAGGATTTAGCCATCTGTATTTCTTCTTTTGAGACGAATCTTCTATTCTTTTTCACTGCCGGGGTTCCCCTCGTCTGCTCCTCCCTGGCTTCCCTCTCTTCCTCTTCTTCCTTGCGTCTCTCCACCACAAAATCTTCAAGCTTCTTGAGCAAGCTGGGGACGACTCTATCATTGATGCGGATGTTGTCCTTGATAATAATATCCAGGTCAACATCATACCTCGGCTGCTTTGCAAGCTCTCTGATATGGTTGGCACCCTTACGAACATCCCTCGCATTCAGAGGCACACAGAAATACCCGCTTTTATGGGGCGTGTTTGGGAGCCTGGAGACTCTTGCGATGTCACCCCTGACGCTGCCTCCATCGAGTGTTGAAAGAATAAGTCTTCTAGATCCTGAGTATAATCCTTCGTGAACGATGTCCCAGAAGAGTCCCAGAACCTCTTTCTTGTTCTCAACGGCGATGGATGTGGGTGAGAAATCGATATAGTTTGCCGTGCCTTTCTGACCTGAAAAATATGAATGTGCTTCTATTGAAAGGTCTTGTAAAGCATCTCTTGTCATACAGGTTTCATAGAGAGCCATGTTGAGATCTTCCTTTGAGTCGAAATCAAGGTAAAGCCTGTCGATTATGGCTGTGTTGTAGTCCAGCTTGCCAGGGCTGTTCTTAGGTTCGAAGGCATATACTGAGACATAGAACCCAGGTCTGTTTGAATATGCTCTGACAAGTCCAGCCAGCTTATCGAGGCTGCCTATTCTGTGAATCCTCACCAGATTCAAAGGGGATTCATGAGGTAAAGGCTTGTAGGCAAACTCTCTCATGAAGTTACCCTTGCAGTGGGCATTCCATATTGGGAAATTCTCTTCAAAAGCCATGTTCTTATTGTTTCTTGCAAATTGCTATACCGATAGAGGGGACTGGATTTACTGGATCATACTGCTTCTGCCGATCCGTATCCAAAAGTTGATATTGTTTCACATCGTTCTTATTCATTGTCTAACGCCTCCTTGGTCCGCAAGCAAGTAACTAGCTTGCGGATCTGGGAATAATTATATTGATTTTATATGGCCTGGCGCACCAAACTCTTGGCATGGTTTGCTTTGCAACGATTTCTTTTTTTGATTATCCTGCTGCTAAATGCGTTCCGGATCAAGCCAGCAAATGTAATACTCTTAAAGCAGCAGTGCCTTACAGAATGTGGAATATTCCGTAAATTGCGATTTTGTGATTTGGAGGAAGCGGAGAGTAATGGTTTCGCAATTATTCCTTCCAATGTTTGCGAATCCTGTTGGAGATCTGCCTGCCTTTACCCTCCGCTGTTGTATTCTTTTTAATAAGAGACAAGTGAGCCGACATAAGCCACGCTTTTTCCACATATCTGGTCAGGCTTCCAGAAGTGCAAATCTTGAGGAGACGCCAGTTGTGTTGTACCATCTAATAGGGCAGGTGTCCCGTATTTCGTATAAGATACGCTAAAGGATTTACCAGCAAGTCCCACAATCACTGAACGACCATCGTATTTTGTATTTTTCACAAATACCTGATAGAATCCAGTGTCTGGATTTACAGTACCCATCTGGTCTAATCCGATTGAATAGGTGCTGGTAATGATTACCTTCGTGCCAGCAATGATATTTTCATTTTGGTCTCTTACATATCCTGATAACACTTGACC
>JBAQLI010000176.1:0-49030 GCA_049301735.1 Candidatus Methanoperedens sp. | reverse complement strand
TATACACTACAGAATATTTGACCGTTTATTATTCATTTTAAGAAAATAATAAGGATGCTGCGAAACACATAAATTAAAATATTTAGTTATATATTTAAAAAGTAACAAGTCTATCTTGACGCTATGGTCAGGAAGTAAGGTGGGATTGAAAGGCTATATATTCTTGAAGAACTTATTTAATAATAGGACTTGTACCATAGTTCAAAATCAAAAACGATAGACGAACATGTGAAGTGGTGATTGGAAAATGGTATCTGATAAATTTCATGGACATACCATACTTTATCGAGGTGAATCTTGATGAAGTTATGGATGACTCTGTATGCGATGATCTGGATTGCATTAATTGAGTTTCTTCTTGTGATGATCCCCGGGGGCTCTTTGGTTCTGCTATATCTGCATATCGTGCTAGGCATCGCCATCATAGGGCTTGCATTTTACAACTTCTCCGGTATTCGCAAATCCAGGGTTATGGGCAGGGTGAAGCGCATCGCGCAGGTAAGTCTCAATCTTTCAGTGTGGGCGGGCATATTCGGGGCTGTGCTCTTCTTTGGCATTGGCAAGACCCTGACGATCCCTGTAATCAATACCTCAATTTACGGTCTCATCCTTTTCTTCCATATCATATGCGCCTTTGCGATCATTACCCAGGCCGCCGCAATAGCGATCGCATATGATATGTGGGAAGACAAAGAGTTTGTAAAGGAGACGGAGCCTGGAATTGTGCCGCCTAATCCCATGCAGCAGAAAGGTTAAAGAAATTATAAGTGCTCCGATGGGGAGCATACAAGAAAGGTATATACTCCTAAGCATTCTATTTAGGAAGTGATGACGCAAAATGTAGATGATGTTCACTCCTATGATACCGGTTTTATCAAGGCAATGGCGCGACTAGAAGCTGAAGAGACTTCCAAACATAATAAAGATAAAATTAAGGAATTTGTTATTAGCTGCAAGCTTGATGGACTGGCAAAAAGCACAATCACAAATTATCTCAATCTACTCACTCGAATGACTGCACGGCTGAAAGAAACGGGATGCAATAAAAATCTTGATGAACTTGAACAGAGTGACTTCAACCAATTACTTCTGCATCTAGCTGATATATTGGGGATTTCCGCTGGAGAGATAAGGAATTATAAAAAAGTCACGAAGAAGTTTTACTCATGGACAGGAAAAGGACATCCTCCAGAATGGATCAGTGATCTTAAATTAGATCACATTGATAGTACTGTCCAGCCCAGCGACCTATTAACTCAGATCGAAATTGATAAGATACTCGGAGCTTGTCGCCATCCCAGAAATAAAGCCTTTATCGCCGTTATGCTGGATAGTGGCATGAGAGTTGGAGCCCTGGCATCAACTCGTGTCAAGAATGTGGAACTAAACCAATATGGAGCTATTATCTATATCAGCAAGACCAGCAGGTCAAAGAAGACAGCGGCACCCAAAGGGATACCTATTACTTGGAGCACAGGATATCTTAATCAATGGCTTGCCGTCCATCCTATGAAAGACGACCCCGAAGCGCCCTTATGGACAACATTAAATGAACCATATCAGGCAATGAGCTATAAAACTATCAGGATTACTATCCAGAATATTGCCGAAAGTGCCGGAGTAAAGAAACGAGTGAATCCTCATTCATTCAGACATAAGGCGATTACATCATGGATTCTGGACGGATTGAATGAACAGGAAGTTAAACATCGTGCTGGATGGTCACGAGGAAGTATGCAGATGCTCAAGATATATGCAAACTTCACAGACAATGAAATAAATGATCGTATCTTCGAGCGGTACGGGCTGAAAAACGATGAAAAACGCCAGGTTACTCTGGATAAGTGCCCAAGATGTAGCAATGTCCTGAAGCCGGCTGATCATTTCTGCAGTCAATGTTCACTTGTATTGGACAAAGGAGTAGCCAAGGATATTGATGAGAAAACCAAAGCCATCCCTGGGTTGCTTGCAGCATTACAGCATGATCCGGAATTCCTGAAGCTACTTACGAAGCACTTATGAAGGGAGGTTGTATATTACTATGATATTACAATAGTAAGATTAATTTTATATACCAATCGTACTTATTATCTTTTCAATGCGTGAAGCAAAGACAATAGTTCAAACATTCAGCGTAAGAGGGATGTAGATGATATCCCTCACTCCTGAACAGGCTGCGAAGGCTAAAGAACTCATTGCAACGGATGATTCGCTATTGCCGCTTTTTCCACCCGTGGAGAGAGCCGTCATCCTCGCGATGAAGGATTATTTTCGGGGTGGAGCTTTGTTCAATTCAAAATAAAGAGTTGCTAAAATGTCTGCAAAAGTCAATTATCAACGGTTATCGGCAACGATTTTTCGTGATATCAACACCAATTTGCGCGCTATAGGGGAGAGCAATGGGAGCATCTCATCCTTAACCTTAGAGAGCGTTATGATATCAGGGTCTTTTGCAAGCTCTTGTTCAGTCATCATATATGATATTACTATTTGACTATTGAATATTAAAGTATTACGATTGTAAATTAAAAAATAGAAAAAAAAAGATCTTTATTCATCCCAGCAGGGTTGCCGCCGGGTTACGCCTCACCATGAAATCATGGCATGCCAACTCAATAAAATCGTCTCTCGATTTGAATTGTCCTGTCACTTCGACCAGATAGTCAATTTTCTCGATTAGTTCTTCCTCAAGCTCAGCTATTAAGTTTCCTCTGTTTTTATTCTTACCCAAGGTAATCATTTCTCCTTTTTATCCTTTAGTTTTTTAATGACCCAGGCCTCTATTAACGCCTCAGATGATAACCTCTTTCTGAGCGGGGTGAAAGTAATATTAAATCCTAATATCTTCTACAGTAGATGTCCTGGAAGGAAATCGGAATAAAGATAAACGATAAAACTGAAATTAAAAAAAATAAGTTGGAGACTGATTATCCGCAAAAGCTAACAGATGGGCACCGCTTCCTGTGTCTATCCAATGCTCATTTCATTTCTTCTTTTCACTTTCACGTACAGGCCGCTCATCTTGATCCGGGAAGTGCCTGATCAGGAACTCATGACATGCCAGACTGACGATGTCACTCACTGATGAGAACTCTTTACCATCGACCATTCTTTCGAGCCTGTTCTTCAGCCACGGACTCACTGTAGCGCATATTGTAGCCTTGTTGCGTTGTTCCTTTACCTCTGCTGTTTGTGTGCTGCTCGTATTTGTTTTCATAGTTTACCCGATATTATTACATTATCCATTATGCCTATATAAATATTGTGATACGATAGTATTATATATTGTCATGATATTACAATAGTAATATAAAATATATACAAGAAGGAGTACTAATGGCACGAAAGAATAAACCAAAACCATCTGCGGGTAGTGTACCAACCTATATCCGGTTCACAAGTGACCAGCTTACAGCGATGGATGAAGCTGTCAAGAAAGGTAGTTTTCTTAATAGGAGCGAGGCTGCGCGGGCTGCTGTGAGACAGATGTTCGGTATTCCGCTAACAGATCTAGTTCCTGGTGGAAAACAGAAAGGCAGGGTGTAATCCCGGAGTACTATGCCAGGTGATAAGGTACAGGTTAGCGCCAGGATATCGTCCACGGAAAGGGATGCAATAAGAGCACACGGCGGACTGGTACATTTAATTCGTAAGTTCTTAGCTGATAATGCCATTGAAGAAGAAGAAAGGCTCATTGGCGGAAAAAAGGCTCTGGAGGCGAAGAAGAAAGAACTGGAGGCACAGAGAAAGGCTCTTGAAGAACAGGCGATAAAGCTCGATGTCGGGATAGTCGGGTTTACCAATCGCATCGAAGCACTGGCATTAAGAGAGAGCAAGAAGTCCGAATCAGGGAAGGAAAAGAAACGGGAAACGGAGTTGCGCTTACTAAAGAAGAGGCGCGGATCGCACAAGATCAAAACGCCAAAAGAATGGGAAAGGGCAAATAAACTATCTTACCTGATGCGGTATGCGGAAACAGGGAAGCTAAAGCAGGCTGATGAAGAGCGCATCGTCCAGAAGATGAAGCTAAAACCTGATATGGTGATCGGATGGTTACACAGCCAGACGCCTGAGCATATATCACTTGATCTCCTGGAGAAGGCCAGGTGCCACAACTGGGGGAACCTGTCGAATCTTCAGTCCTTGAAAGAGCAGGTTAAGATCGGAGAGCCATTTTATGCCTTGCTGATGAAGTGGCTGAATCTTCCCACAAAGGAAGACGTGGATATATGGATAGTACGGGGTTTTGAAAAGGCGTCCGGGGGCACTACGGATGCGGGGGCTGATTAATCTGGAGTCATGTAAAGAGATTTGGAATGAGTTCCTTAAAAGGTATTACTGGGAGCAGATCCTGCAGTTGGCATGCAACTACCCAGAATGCAAGAGCCTTGGGGTCGAGTTTGGCGACCTTGAGAAGTATAACCTGGACATTGTGCGGGAGTTGTTAGATTCCCCGGATACTGTGCTGGGTCATGCCACTGAGTCGCTAAAAGCGATGGACCTTCCAGCCGACGTGGAGTTCACAGATGTGCATGTTCGTATCCGGCATTTGCCAGAATTAACTTTGATTAAGGACATCCGCAGCGTGCATATCAATACGTTGATCTCCGTAACCGGACTGGTTAGGAAAGCTACGGAGGTCAGGCCAAGGATAGTGAATGCCGCCTTTAAGTGCGCAAGATGCGGTGATCTTACATACCTGCCACAGGAGGAACATTTTGTCGAACCATTTGAGTGTGACAACGATTCATGTGGACGGAAGGGGCCTTTTAAGTTAGTAAGAGACGAGTCTGAGTTCATAGACTTCCAGAAAATACGGATCCAGGATTCACCGGATGAGGTTCGCCCGGGTGAGCAGCCCCAAACGCTGGATGCTATTGTAACGGAAGACCTTACGGGCAGGATATCTCCGGGTGACCGCGTGGTGCTTGTGGGGGTTCTGCGTTCATACCAGCGGGCGACCCAGCAGGGAAAAAGTACAGCCTTCGATTTATTATTAGATACAGTTTCATTTGAGATCGAAGAGAAGGGTTTTGAAGAAATCGAGGTGACAAAGGAAGACGAGTGCAAGATACAGGAACTCGGGAAAGACCCGGAAATATACGGGAAGATAATAGGATCCATTGCCCCTTCAATCTATGGTTATGAAGAAGTTAAGGAGGCGATGGCATTACAGTTATTCTCCGGGCTGCCAAAGGAGCTTCCGGATGGCCTCCGGATCCGCGGGGATATTCACGTATTACTTGTCGGGGATCCAGGTGTGGCAAAATCACAGTGCCTTAGGTACTCACGAAAACTTGCGCCGCGCGGTGTGTTCACAAGCGGCAGGGGTTCGACTTCAGCCGGACTGACTGCAACAGCCGTTAAGGATAACGAGTTCAGCAATGGCAGATGGACATTAGAAGCTGGGGCACTTGTTCTTGCAGATATGGGCCTTGCTTGCGTGGATGAACTGGACAAGATGGAGGCGGATGACAGGAGTTCGATGCATGAGGCGATGGAACAGCAAACAGTCACGATAAACAAAGCCGGGATCAACACGATGTTAAGGGCGAGGTGTGCTGTGCTGGGTGCTGCGAATCCAAAGTTCGGCAGGTTCGACCGGTACGAGCCAATGGGAAAACAGATCAATCTCCCGCCAACATTACTATCAAGATTCGATCTTATATTCATTATTCGCGACGAGCCAGCGTCGTTGCGGGACACCGCAGTTTCGAATCATATATTCAACACTCACATTGCAGGAGAGCTATCACTTAAGCGAAAGAACGTCAAAAACTCAGGCATAACGGAAGAACAGGTAGCTGAGGCGATGAGCAGTATCCAGCCGATACTCGATGCTGAGCTTCTGAGAAAGTACATTGCATACGCGAAACGAACTGTTTTTCCAGTAGTTCAGCCGGATGCGAGGCAAAAGCTTACCGATTTCTACTTGAGCCTCCGAAAGCTTGGCGAAGACCCCAATACTCCACTCCCTGTAACCGCACGCCAGCTTGAAGCACTCATTCGCCTGGCAGAAGCAAGCGCAAGAACAAGGCTAAGTGGCGAAGCGACTATGGAAGATGCCAGGCGGGTTATCGGGATTGTCACAGCGAGCCTTAACCAGGTAATTAAAGACCCGGATACAGGGAAATTGGACTCGGACATTATCAATTCAGGAATGGGAAAGAGCCAGCGCGATCGCATAAAATTAATCCGGGAATCAATCAGGACCCTGCAGAGTCCGAATGGGAACGATGTTCCGCTGGATCTGATCCTCCAAACACTGGAAAAGGAAGGTCTAAAAAAGGAGTATGTGGAAGATGCAGTTTCGCGATTGAAATCTGCGGGTGAATTAGTCGAAACAAGTAGCAGACGCTACAGGACGGTTTAAATAAATGATACTAGTATCGCCATATTGTAAAAAGCACGACATGGCAATCAGGTTATTGACAACAGGTCACTGTCCTGAGAGAAATGGCCGAAAATGTGAATCCGGGGAATGTGAACACTTTAGGATGTGGCTTTCGTGCCCCCTGGGGGTGTGATATGCCGACTGGATTTGGGGAAGAAGAAACAACAGAGCTTCCTGGCAATGATGAAGACGTATCAGTCCACATGAAGGAACTGCAGGAATATGAAGAAAAGTTATCGAAGCCTGCAGAAAAAGCTTGGAATCCTTCAAAAGGCATAGAGACCCACCCGTTGTTCTTTTTCATCTGGGAAGAAGTTCCAGACACAGATAACAGCGCGTTCTTGGCGAACCTCAGCGAGCTTCTGGGACTGGACTGGATACTTGATGCGGGCATTGAGAAGTCATCAGAAAATACATCGATGATCGTAACAAAGGGTGATGAACTGGTTTATTTCGAGATATACCCTGAACTCAGCGGCGTGGTCATCTCAGACAGGGAGGGTGAGCCTTTACTCGAATTAACTGCAAGGGAATCGAAGGGGAAAATGTATTGTTTTTCCACGCTGATCTGCAATCGGAAGCGAAAAGGTGATATTTGCTTCACTGAGGCGATGCCAAGCAACACGAAATGTCTCAAACATTCAAACCCAAATATAGGAAGAAAGCCAGGACAACAGAGACTGGCAGTAACCAGCGTGACCACAGGCATACAGTGCCTTCCAGCCGACGCATATTATTTCTGGAAGCAGAAGAAGCCTGAGATTGCACATTTCATTGATGACCTTGCTGAATCGTTCATGCTGAAGCTGAACTGGGAACCTTCGCATATACTGATGAATGAACTTCGCTACATCGCTGTCCAGATGGTAACAAGGAACCTGATGCACAACAAAGCGATAGAAGCGGATTTCAAGAGCGCGATACATGACCCTGAAACTGGAAAGATCGTGGCATTTAAAGCCCACTTCCTGCTGGACAAGATCACCACTTTTGATGCAAGGATCCAGCAGAAACTCAAAGACTTCGGGTTGCTGTTACCGCCATCAAGGACGGAAGATCCGCACAGGATCCCGATTGAACTTGAACTTCTCTGGACTCCGGTAAAGAAAGTGAATGCGATAGATGTTACAGCAAGAGTTGTCCAGACCGGCAAAGAGCAGGAGCATAATGAAGGGGACAAAAATGACGATTGACCCGAATAACCTGACTGAGGAGCAGATCCAGGAGTATGCCCGTATCCAGAAAGACTCCGCATATTTCTCAGAGAAGTTCTTTACTGTAAATAATGAGCCGTATTCATTAGAAAAGTTCCCGTATGCAAAGGCGATCTATGAAGATGAGTCGGAGTTCATCATACTTTTCCTGGCACGGTCTCTGACCAAGTCAACGATAGCAACGAACAAGATCACTCATAAACTGGCGACCCATGCAGGAAAAAGCGCGATAGCGACCGCACCGACAGACGGCCAGGCATGGCGATTGACCAAAGAAATATTCAGACCGAACCTGACAGATAGCCAGCATCACGCCCTTGGCAAATTGGTTGAAGCATCCGAAGGCTCAGATCAGGTAGGAGAAATAGACCTCGCCAATGGCAGCAAATGGACTGCCAAAGGCGCATGGGCGACAGGCAAAGCGATACGCGGCCCGCATAGATATTACGGCATCGCCGATGAGATGCAGGATATGACGAGGACTGCCTGGTATGTTCTGCTTGAAGTAGTCAACCTCCCGGGAAGACAGATCATAGCGATGGGTACAGGCGGGCCCCAGGGTACGCTCTGGCATGAACTCTGGGAGAAGTCAGATAAGAAAGAGTGGGATGGCAGGAAATGGACACCCACAAACAAGAACACTACTCACGGTTACAGCGGCTATCATCTATCGCAGGCATGGAGTCCGTTCGAGACCCCTGCATCATTGGCAGATAAAAAGAAGAGCTATCCAAAAACATTGTATCTTACCGAAGTGGAGTGCGCCTTTTTCAATGCTGCTGGTTTAAAACCTGCACCGTATGAAGCTACGAAGGGGCTTGTGGTCACGGATATAAATGAAATAAGGCGTTTGCTTAACAGTATCACTACAAAGTCAATAGGCATCGACTGGGGCAACATATCCCGCTGGACAGTCTGCGGAATGACAGCAGCGCGAGAGCCCGTGCTTATCAGAACCGGGAGCTGGGATGACCCGAATGAAATGGTGGAGTTTGGCAGGGACAGAAATGCGAAATCATGCGCCATATCGGCAATCGAGCGCGAGCTGGAAGAGAACGAAAAGCGTATCAGGAAGCATCTGAGCGATGCGATAAACCTGATCAATTTCGAGAAGCCGGATTATGTGATGTGCGATGCCGGTTACTCAAAGAAAATGCCTCAGGAGCTTATGGCAATGTTCCCGAAGAAGGTATGGGCAGTTACGACAGGCGATAGGAAGGAATCGTTCCCGTCCTGGACAGTTAAGAACAAGGACTCAGATTCCAGACAACTGCTGCCAAAAGAACAGTGGGAGTACTTCTGCGATGTGGATCACTCGGCAATGTGCGAGATCCTGGAAACACATATCACGAACAAAACGTACCATATTATCGATATTGACCAGAGCCAGTCGATAGATGAGTATCTGCTGGAACTTAATATGGCGGATATCGTAGAAGTGGAGGACAGGGAGACAGTAAAACGTCGTTACTCGATCACAAAAGCTCACAGTTATGCAGCATCATGCTATGCACTGCTGCCTTTTAGCAAACAAAGAAAAAAACAAACAATGTTCCCAGCGGGGCGTTAAATGATAAAAATAGATGTAGAAACTCTGTTTAAGAACGAGTCTTCGAATGAAACATTAAAGAGAACCTATGAAGTGAATCAACAAGAAGTGTACATTTCCTTCAAGAAGGGAATGGTTCGATCAGGCGAATATTATCTGATTGAGAGAATCGGTAAGAATATCAGACTCATGCCAACACAGCCTTATTTGATCAGGAGCCACCCCGAAGACCTGCGCCACCGAAAGGTCAGAACTTATACGGGCAGATCTCCATGCATTTCATTACCACAAGACTTCGCGAAGCCAGACCAGCTATTCAGGGTGATCAAATCCCTATCAACTGGCATCATCTGGTTACTGAGGATAGACTCTTTTTTATATGCAGATGAAACTTCAATCCCATCAGAGGTCTTGAGAGTGGCATGATATACGGTTTATACCAGATTTCGCACCGGCGGGTGCTGAAATCCGGTGATTTCAGGCAAATTGAACAGATTCATTGACTCTGGCTGGAGCCAGAAGGAGAAAGCAAAATGAATATTGAGAGAGTTTGTCGCAAAGGAAGTCGAAAGAAGGAAGAAAGCGGTGAGCCCGATGTTTATTGATGTGGTCGAGGCAAAAAGAGGCGTACAGGTACCTGTGGGAAATATAGTTCATACCGCCGAGTTCGCATTCAGGGTAGCGGGAGTCGATGGAAACTGGGATGAAGCTCAGAGACGCGCTACTGGCCTTGCAGAACAGGCGGTTGAAGATTTCCTTGATACAATCGACACTGATGAGAGTATCACATTGCCAGATAATGCCAAGTCTGATGGACATCAGACAGCGCCATTCCAGAAACCTGAATCACGAATGGTTGAACTGACCTTTGATGCAACAAACAGTAAACAGCGCAGCGACAGGATCATGCGAGCCACAACCGAAGAGATGTCGTTCGAACAAAGCTCAGATTGTGATGGCTGGATATGTACCTCTAATAATGGCAGGCATTTTCATGTGAATGCTGATAAGGAAACAGGGTCTGGCAGGTGTGACTGTGAAGATTTTGTGAACCGTGGAGCTAAGTCAAAGATGCCGTGCAAACACATCTATGCGCTTGTGATGAGCGCCGAAAGATTCTGGGATAGCACGAAGAGTAATAATCAAGATTTGTAGTCTTTTTTTTAGGAGTCCATATGGCAATGCAAACTACTCTGGATACCTTCACGACGGTTAAACAATATTATAATAGTAATGTAATTACAATAATAATATCAACACATGTCCCGGCACTGGAAGCTCCGGTGACTCCATCCAGTGAGCCGGTTGCGGTGAAAACCGTTGAGAAATTAGCACCGGCAGAATATACACTTCCGGATGTATCCTGTTATGAAGATTATTCCCACCTGCAATCGTCCACGATTTATAGCATGGATCAGCCAGAACCATGCAAACTGCTGGATATTGCATTCAAGATAGAAGGCAATCCCAATGATCTTCTATGGAAAGCTGTCACAGGTTCTCATCCCGGAGCTTTTGATAGAACATACATACTGGATACCTACAAGACACTCGGCCAGACTATAAAGATAGAAGGCGACCGCGGACTTGCAGATATGGCACGGCGCAGGGAGGCGAATTATGCACAGTTCTTTACACCATCAGAGATAGTGGGGTTCATAACATCCGCACTCGGCCTCGATAAGACTGACAAGAAGCCGATAGTAGTGGACAATAGCTGCGGCATTGGGAAGATGTTTCAGTTCCTTTCGCCATCATGCCTGAAGACCGGAATAGAGTTGGAAGAGCAGGCGTATCACATGGCTGCAAGACTCTGGCCTGATGCACACATAGTCCAGGATTCACTGATCAACCATCCCACAATCCAAGGGGATTACTTCTTGATCAACCCACCATTCTCGATGCAATTAGAACAGAAGAACATCCCCCTGGAAAATGCCGGCTGGGGAGATCTTGGCCCCAACTCAAGCATCCAGTCGCATATCGCAGCACTGGAAATCGCCATCAAGAAGGCATCGAAGTATGTGGCTGCTGTGCTGCCAATGGGTTACTTCACAAATGAGAATACCTACACGTTCGAGAAGTGGGTAAATGAGCA
This sequence comes from Candidatus Methanoperedens sp., assembly GCA_049301735.1. Taxonomy (GTDB): domain Archaea; phylum Halobacteriota; class Methanosarcinia; order Methanosarcinales; family Methanoperedenaceae; genus Methanoperedens. Next base: position 37,775 of record JBAQLI010000176.1, on the reverse strand, counting down.
CGCAGAGTTGGTACTGAGAGTGGACATGCCGACGGAAGTATGGAAAAATGCTGGCACAGCATGGCCATGCAGCATCGTCATATATCACACCAAGTTTCACCATTACAATCGCAAGAGTGCTTTTGTTCGTACTATTACGGAACTTAGTGATCTGAATGCTGTCCTAGAAGGGTGGAAAAGGACACAGCATTATAATGAAGCATTAGAAGACCTGACCCTTATAGACAACGCCTTCCAAAAGCACACAAGACCACAAACAGGGAAAGCGCAGCAGATAACAGTCGCAGAGCCTGACCTTCCGTTGCCAGATCACTGGCATGTGGGAGTTAAGGTGGCGCTCGCTCCCGACTCATCCAGCCTGGTCATCCGATCTTCCAATTTACTCGAAGCGCTCAAAGTCCGTCAGTATCTGGATGGAATGGGGCAGCAGTGGAATGATGGACTTAAGGAATATACAAAGGAATCGGATGTCAGGTTCAGAAGAAAGTACATTCTTAACAATTCAGGCTTCATACCGAGCATGATAAGCGACCTGCGTGCTGCAAACCTGGATGCATCGCTGGATCCACAGGTGACAACATGGATCATGAAGAAGAAGCACTGGCTGGAAAGGCAGTTAACACCGTTTGAGCAGTATATCCGGAAGGATGGCGAATGGATCTGCCTGAATGAGCACAACGGTATCAGGTCGATGTATCCCGATCTCTACAAAGCGAGGGAGAAGCAGCTTAAGGCGCTGGGCATAGATTGGCTCTGGGACTTCCAGAAGGATGATGTTATCAGGATGAGCCTGAAGAACACCAATCTTCTTTGCTGGTCCATGGGACTGGGAAAAACGAGAGGCATCGTAGCACTGGCTTATCTCTATGGAACAAAGCATAACCTGATAATCGTCGAACCAAAATTGAAAGAAGAGTTCATAAAAGAGTTCAGGGAACTTAACATAACAGACTATCAGGTTATTGAATCAGAGAATGACCTGAAACAACTGAAGAAGTTTAATCTGATAGCATACAACAAACTCTGGAAGCCATTGAATGAGCATACTAAAAAGACCTTCGCGAAGGCAATGCGGCGCAGGTTCCAGTTCATTGCTGTGGATGAAGCCCATAAAATAAAAGCAAAGGACAGCGAGCAGGCAAAGGCTGTCAGGATGCTGAAAGCCAGATACAAACTTCTCAGCACAGGTACACCGATAGCCAATTATCCGCGCAATATCTTCAGCCTTCTTGTCTTCGGCTGGGGAGACGGTACGGAGCTAAATCCTTACGGTTACCACAATCCAATCGAGCAGACAAGCGATCGCGGTTACAAAAGCGGCTACACCACAGGCACCAGGCAGTTCAAAGAAGATTTCATTTCCATCGAATGGGTTACTCCGCAGTTTGAGCAAACGCTGGACAAAGGTATGAAAGCCAAGGAGATGCCGAAGATAAAGGATACAGCAAAGTGGTGGGCGATGATGTCGCCAAAGATCATACGTCGCCAGAGAGAAGAGCCAGAGGTGGCAGCCTTTGTGACGATACCGAAGCCTGAGATATCCACAGAGCTCATCCGGATGTCACCGGAGCAGGTGAAGCATTATAAACACTGGCTTGATGAATTCGCTGCATGGTTCAAGGAGCAATTGCGGCTGGAAAAGGAAAGCCCTGAAGGCCATAAGATTGACCAGATGGTTGTGCTGGCACACCTGACTCAACTGCAGTTTGCAAGTACGATCCCACAGTCGAAGAAAACGAACAATGAGCACTGCCTCTGGCCGGGCGGCATAACTACGAAACAGGAGAGAACACTGGACTTGATAAAAGCAGCTCTCTCCAGGGAAGAGAAGATCATCGTCTTCTCGGAGCGCCCTGATTTCCAGAAGCTCATGCAGCAGGAACTCAAGACCAAAGGCATTAAGTCTCATGTATTCATCGGTTCTCAGGGAATCAAGAACAGAAACGTGGTTCTCAACGATTTCAAGAACAATGGCACTCATGTTCTGTTGGCGACGACTACCTGCGGCGAGACTGGACTCAACATCCCGCAGGCGAATGTGGTAATAATTGCGGATACGTCCTGGACGCCAAGCAAACAGATCCAGGCATACAGCAGGATACTGAGACCTCAGCAGACCAGGAAACCGAGAATATATCTGCTCAGGGCGAAGGGCACGATAGACGAATACATGCAGCAATTGATGGATGCGAAGTCAGAGGCCATAGACGAAGGCATCGACTACCAGGATGCAGCGGAATTTGACCCGGCAAAGTGGCTGAGCTACCGGGATTTCACGATAAAGATGCTGAAAGAAGAAGGATATGATGTGGATTAAAAGAGTACCCTTCAAATACGGTGTACAAAAAGGAAAACAAAAGTAATATTTAATATGTTTCATAATAATACTCTTTTAGTAAAAAACGGTCTATAGTGTCTATGTAATTTTGGTCTCTGTCGATTTGCCCACCTTTCAGGTGGCTGATACTTCAAGAATCATGGCAAGCTGGGCGACCTGGCGATGTAGGAAGAGTTCATGTTGTGATATATGTTCCATGACAATTAGGCAACTTCGAAATTTTTAAGAATTTCATTTGAATTAATAAGCTTATTAATAACAATAGGAACATAAACTTTGTTTGAACCTTCATCGCCCATATAACCAATAATATTAGGCTCAAATCCTTTTTTACGCAAATCAATTAGCACTTGCTCGATAACGATATCCGAAGCAATAATCGCTATGGCTCCATTTATACCACTTGTTCCATCAGTTATAAAAAAATTTTCTACCGTAGCGAATGTAATATCTTTAAAAAGAAGTGGTATTTCTGTTATATGTATATTTTTATTAGCTTTTATAGCCAACTCTTTAAAAATAGATAATCCTTCCCCAGATATGTCTTTAGTGATTAGTATATGCTTTTTCCTATCTAATTTCTCACCAAATTCTGGACAATAATTGTTTATTATTTTTCCAATCTCAAAATTATGCATTTTTATCAAAGAAATAATTTTTTCTTTTGCATATTTTAATTCGGCAAATGTAAATCCTTGATTGATCATAAAACTGCTGCAAAGATATGCATTTAGAGGGGCCAAGTCTCCAAATGATCTATGAACTAAAATATTATCTCCTTTTTTTAATTGTGAATAAAAAATTGGTGGTTCCTTATATGTGTCACCAAAAACAGTTGCTCCAATTAAAGAACTGCCTTTATTCAAGGGTTTTAAATCAATTAAATTAAATTTAAATATATCCATATAATTCTTGATTGTATTTCCGATTTCATGGGTTATTTGTTCATTGGGTGAATCATAAACTGGAAAAAACCTTAAATTATCGATAGCTCCGAATAACATTAAATCATTTAATGCATTATTTAACGCAGGATAAACTTGTGTGGATGAACTCTGCTTTTCATTAGGATCAATTATTTGAATAGTATCATTATTTGCAATAGTGTACCCAATTTGATGCCCATAACTTTCTTTAATAAAATCAAATAAAATTATTTCCTCGTTTTGAGATTTAGCGCCTTTAATTGTATGGCCCTTTCCCACAAATAATCGTGAGCTACTATTTGTTTTTTTTTTGTAAAATTTTAACATTGTATTTGAAATATAATCCACATTTGCATTTTTTGGCATCACTGAAAGCATCACAATTGCCCTGTTTGAATTGAATAAATCTATATTTGTTTCTTTATCAAAATCATAAGTATTAAAATATTTTCTTTCAATAGTTATTTCATTTTCAGTTTTTGGAAAAATATCCGCATCTGTTGGTTGGTTAATCTTTACCCCAATTTCAAATAATTGATTTTGAATATTCTCAATTGATTTATAAACTACTTCTAACTCGACTTTAATACTACAACCGCATTTTAATGTTTTGTCGACAAAATTTGAGTTATCCATGACAAATAGTTTTCAATCAGTGCGCATTTCTTTGCTAATCAAATATTTTAATAATACACCTATAGTTCTATCTTCTTTTATTATACCATCTAAGCACATTTGTTTAACTTGTTGAATATTTTTCCAATCAATATTAATAATTTCACCATTTTCAAGATTCTGTCCAGTTATAGATGTTTCAAAATTATTTACTTCGAAATAGTATAGATCCCAAATGACAGTAGCACCAGCCTTGGTTTCACACAAATATTTAATATCATTTGCTATTAAACCCGTTTCTTCTAAGAGTTCTTTTTTTGCAGCTTCAGTAGCGTATCTTAGAATATCTTCATTCAGAACTTTTGTATATTCTTCCAAAGTATCAAATACTTTTCCTCCTGGTAATCTATAGTCCCAACCTTCATATTCAGTCCTATATTCCTTAATCATTAAGATTTTATCATTATTATTAAGAATTACTCTTACTCCAGGGGACCGTCGAGCTATTTCACGTTCTGTTATTTCAGTCTTATTAGCTCCATTTAATTTCCAATATTGCTTAACGATTTCAAATATTTTACCTCGATATAAAATATCTTCTTTATTTAAAGGTGTGAGTACATTTTTAATTTTTCCACCATTTGATTGTATACGGTTCATTAAAACACAACTCCTAAAATATCACTATATTTTTTGTAATATATCAGATACTATTTTATTATAATCTTTAGATTTTCCAAATAAAATACTATCCAATAATTCTTTGCCTACAGGATAGATAAAATCATCACAATACTTTTCGATTAAATTAGTTGTTATTGTGATGTTTTCATTTTTATCGCAATAATTACCGCTTAGAACACATTCAAGTTGTGCTGGCGACTCAGACCATTTTTCTCCAATAATTTGTTTGATTTCGTCATCACTATTATAAAATTTTAATGGTGCATATAAATTTACATTAAAAATCTTTAATATTTTATTATATGTATTTAGTACATACTCTAATTGATTAATTTTCTGTTTCCCATTATGGTTAATTCGTTCTCCAGTAATGATATTTTTTATTCCCAGTTTTTTTGCAATTGGAACCCTCAAAATGTGCGTATATAGATGACATCCAATGCACGGCGAATAGAAACCAAATTTATTTATAATTTCAGACATATATTTAGCATTTAAGGAATTCCATAATTTTAAGTCGTAAATTATTATTGGATCGTAAATTTTTTTCCCAGAATTTTGATGGGTTTTTATATATCCTATATTATAATCAAAACAATTCAAATTTCCATATTCGGTACCTGTTAAAACTATTGTTGGGATCAAACCTTTAAAGTCGCAATTTTTTATTGTAAGCAGTGTAGCTGCAACACTATCTCTACCGGAAATTTCACTTAACATTAACTGTTTCACATTTGAAAGTCGATTTAAGATTTCAATATTATCAAATGAACTAATATCTTGAAGATTATATATTTCACAAGATTTATCTATACAGATATTCGAATGTGCAAAAATATGATTCATGATGCAATACCACATGCAATACCACATTTGTTTTCAATTGTCTTTATTTTTGGCAAATATTCTTCTTTTAATTTTTTACATATTTCTTTGCTACTGCATTGTGAACAATCAGTTAAAAGACTTTTATCTACTGCGTAATGATTCTTAATATATGAAATACTGTCATGTGTTGTGATGTCCTCCCAAATCTCATCAAAATCGGTATTGAATGGTCTATATAAACTTTTCTCCCCTTTATATATTTTGAACATTTCTAAATCTGTTCCTATAGACTGATCATCATAATACGATAAATATAAAAGTTCATCATCGAAAATATAATATCTCCATTTAACATGTGGTTCGCCATAATATTTGGTATGAATTATGAAGTGATTATTTTCTAAATCTTTTGAATATAATTCTACTAATGTATCTAATCCTTTCTTAGTATAAGTTAGAATTTCATCATTAGTTATAGTTTCTACTCTCCTAGATAAATTAATAGCAGTTCTTTGTTTAATATGCGTAGATTTTATGCAAGGATATATCAGTAATATTTTCATTGTAATTTTATCTTCTTCCTTTAAATCCAAATCAATTTCAGAATTAAGACATCTATAAAAAATATTTGATTTTTCAAGGAAGAGATGATACCCTCTGGACAATTTTAACTTGATATGGCCTGACTTTTTGAATTTGTTGGAAATTTGTTCATCCAAAGTCTTATGATGCCAATATCCTCGCATTTTAGCTTTAGTATATAAACTTTTGTAGGCTTTTGCAGTAGAAATGGGGATATATGTAATCGCTAAATATCCCACTATTGGAATACTACCTAATATTTTCAATGTTGAAGATAGAGATCCCATCCAAGAAGTAGATCCACTCGCATCAATAAGAAGAATAGCGGCAAATAATGAAGTATAGAGACTTATAACAATATTCGATGTAGTTTGTTTCATAATAATATGCCTTCATGTCCCGATAATAAGTGCTGATTATTTTTTACATGAAGAAAATAAAATCCTTGTATAATAGAATCTATTTCACTTTTCATCTCTCCTAAAGTCATATTACAATCAATTTTATGATCGCTTAGTAACTCTAATTCATCTATATCGAATAATCTCTTTTCGTTTTCCATTTGAATATTAAATTCTGAATAATTTTTCGGGTCTTTTTCTTCATTCCTTTTCAATAATCGATTAAATCTTATCAATTCGTCAGCATAAACAAAAACCAAATAAAAAGTTTTATTAAAATATTTATTAAATGTATCAACTTCCTCTAATGTTCTAATTCCTGTAATAATTGCACTTTCATTTTTAGACAGTATTTCTTTTGATAAAATTTCTGAGAAATAACTTCTCCCATATTTTTCATCACAATGTTTTCTAATATTTTGAAGATTTTCGCGACTACATATATAATTTTTTTTCTTAGCGATACTCCTTACAATATCTCCCATAGAATATACTGATAAATTCAATTTCAATGAAATTTCTCTTGCCAATGCATCTTGCCCAGAACCGCATCTTGCACATGTTCCAATTATAAGCATATTTTCACCTTCAGTATAACCTTCTATTAAAGCTCTTTAATATTTAACTATTATGACTTGTTTGTTTCTATCTTTTTCCCAAAAAAACGTAGGTGCTCATGCATAAAGCATGAAAAATGAAGTTTTTCATCATAGGAAATTTCCTCATTCTAAATTTCCTCTTTAATCTTTAAGTTTATCCAAAAGGGGGTGCACTCCAAACTTCTAATCTCTCACACTTCAGAAGGTTTGTAGTGAAACTGTAACAAAGCATGACTATCGAAGGCACTGTTTAAGGATATTGAAACACGGCAAAAGGGATCAATGATGATTCTATAATGCCATATTTCGCACTGTAGTGCTGAAATCTGGCGTGTTCAGTAAACAGAGAATGGTAAAATTACGAAACAGAACGGAGAACAATATGAACTATGAAGAATTGCCGGAAAACATGCCGAAGCAGATAGACGAACTGAAGCATTATGCGCAGACGATACAGTCGGATGTACTAGATACTCTGGAATCCGCTGAGTGCCGGGAAGAGTTCCGCCCCAGGGTAGAAAGCAGTATGGACGAGATAATAAGCGAAGCACAGAATGTACGCGATGTTTTGGGCACTGGGAAAAGGAGTGTAATGCATGTTTAGAAATACCTTCCATCAAACCTCAAGGAGTCTGGCGAGAAGCTCACTATTGACTGCCCGCACTGCTTCGCTCAGATCAGCCATGTAGAAGTAACAGAAGAGCGACATGGGGTTATGAACATAGGCGGGGAAATCGAATATGACCTCAATTCGGATAAAACGGGCTCCACGATACTTTTGCCCTCAATGCCAGGAAGAGATAGAAGAAGTTAACCTTACACTCGTTCCAGAGCCAGCAAAGTTGAAATGATGATTAAAGGGGTGAAAGAATGATCGAAGTAAAGAACAATAGAATATACTTCTATAACATGAACAAGAGGGACATAATCCCCATGGACTTCCAGTGTTTATCCGCATATCTGTGTCCACATTGTAGGAAGGTTCTTGCGGCATACTATGCAGGAAAGATCGTGGATTTGGAATCCTTCATGGAAGACCCCGCACTAAAGCATCATTACACACTGGGCACATCGAATGGCGGCCAGTACCTGCTGTTAGATGATCACAACCATAAGAAAAACTGTCCGGGGTGGGAGATAGTTTCACTATCAGCCCGCAGCATTACATCTTCAATAGATGCCTGGGCAAGAAGGTATGAAGTCGGACAGGAGAATCTTCAGAAACTATGCGAGATAATTGCTGCAAGTAAAGTCCCAGGGTTCGATATCGTGCAGGATGCCTGCGGTGCGGATGAGCCGATTGTTCTCTATAATGAACACCTGTTCACAAATATGAACAAACCGGGGTTCGGCCAGTCTTTCACTCGGAAGGAGAATCTAGCTTCATATATCGATTGGATAGTAGCCGGGGATTACTCGAAGCAATTTGAGCCGCCAATAAAGCCAAAGACCGAGCCACCCATAGATGCACCTAAAGATGACTTACCATCCATGGTGGATATTGAAACTGAGACGGGGGATCAATCGACAAAATGTGTATTTGGAGATGTGATTTATGTCTACACCCGCGCCGAAGCAATCGATGATGGAGTGCTTGTGGATGTCACTGAAACTGCAAAAGAAGCCGGTATAATGTATCCAACAGCGGTCACACAAGGATTATGGAATGGTTACATCGAGCCGCCGGAGAGCCTCAAAGGCTTCCAGGACATGCAGGGCAGATTATGGGATGTTCTTACGATGTTCTCCTTCAGCGCCAGGGCAATGAAGAAAGCAAATATAGACGTTGCAGAGTCGCAGAAGGATACTGCACAGACACTCTATTTCAAGACTATTTTCCAGATGCCATCAAAAGCAGGGAATCCAAAGATGGAAACTGTGGATCTCAAGGCGATCTGCGGTCCCGGGGATAATGCAGAACCTATTCTTACAATCATGCTCTTGGAGGAGGATTGATGTTACCTGAGAATGAGAAAAAATTGAATGCGCTGGCGAAAGCATCGGAAAAAAGTGCGTTCCCCTATGAGATAATAGAGTACCATGGAAAGAAGTTATTGATACCACAGGGTAAGTTGAAGTCAGCGGTAAATCTGACATGGGAGCGCGTGAACGATCCAGAGACGGCAGAGCTGGCAAGAGAACTGGGAATCGTGCCAAGGAAAATAAGAGGGGTTATATTACAATAGTAATACTTATCTATTTCCAGATTATTTATGTCAGCATAATGGATATCATAGACTTTGCTAATATTCCCTGCACCTCCGGCGCCCTGGAATATTTGAGAAAGTCGGATATTGGCTCACATGACCTGTGCACGCAAGCAGCATTTGAAAGCATCAGATCAACAGGAAAAGAGCGCATACTTGAGGCTTTGAAGGACGGCGCCATGAAATACCGAAGATTCAATAAACTGGCCGCAGAGAAGGAACTGCTGGCTTATCCGATTGCTAGGATAATCGTTTCATCCATCAATAACAACTACCTTACAAATAGATATGCGCTTGCGGTAGCCAAGTCATCATACGAACATATCAAAGACCTCAACAATGCTGTATTATTAAAGGAACTGGCGGTAGATTTTGGCATAAGCATCATCTTCGACGATATGATGAATGTCTCAATGCATTTCACAGATTTCATCCGGTGTGCACATGTCTTGCATGACCCAAAATGGAAATTGCTAAACCGAACCGTGAAGCAGGGCATGTTGTTGATATCGCGAGATGATTTGGCGCGTCTGATGGAAGAAGCTGTGAGGCAGAAGGTGGAATCCGGTTTGCCTCATGAAGTGCCAAAGGATATTCAGGTGGCTCTGGAACCGTACATAGCCGAAGTACGGGAGATAATCAATACCCGCGCGAGCAAGCAGAGTTTCAGCAGGGAAGGTTTTAGCGAAGTGATCCCTGACTGCTTCCCGCCGTGTATAAGCGCCGCAATAGCGGATGTCCAGGCAAATATGAACTTATCCCATACAATGCGCTTCGCAATGACTTCGTTCCTGCTCAATATCGAGATGGCGCCTAGGAATGTGACAGAAATATTCAGAGCATCACCAGATTTCAAGGAGCAGGCCACCAACTATCAGATCAGTCACATCAACGGTGCATCCGGAACAACCTATACATGCCCGGCATGCGCAACCATGGCGACTAACGGCAACTGCCCGGGTAAGATATTATGCAAGAAGATAGAACATCCGCTGGTGTACTATAGAAGAAAGGTATGGGTGGAGAACAAGAAGCGAGTGGTGCAAAAGCAGGTATAGAATATGCGGATCTCTGACTATTACATGAAAGCACCTTTGTATGAGCCCCCTGACTTCACGAGCAGGGAGTTCGGGTTCAGAAAGAACGGGGAAAAGATGGTGAGGCACAAGGCATTCTCATCAGTACAGAAGCTCAGGACTTTTCTCATCGAGACATCGCCGGACCACGTATATTTCTCTTCATCAAAGTATGCAGATCCTGCAGCATATCCCATGGAAGATAAGAAACAGGGATGGCAGGGGTCTGACCTGGTGTTTGACCTGGATTACGACCACTTGAAAAGACCTACGCTTAGGGAAGCGAAGAAGCAGAGCGAGAAACTCATGTTGATATTGAAGGGTGACCTTGGGTTTAGGAAACTTCTATATGTTGATTCGGGCAGCCGCGGGTTCCATGTTCATGTGTACGATGAGTGTGTACAGAAATTGGTCAATCCTGAGCGCAGGGAGATTGCAGACTTTTTCGGACATTACAAGACAAGGCGCGAAAGAAAGATTATCAATCCGAACTGGGTGGAAATAGATACGGTCGTGACGACTGATTTTACAAGACTCATCAGGCTGCCGGGTAGCCTGAATGTAAAGCCAGATTCGGCAAGGCCGTGTACAATTATCAAAAACTCTTGACTTTTGCGTTGTGTATTACATCGCATTTTTAATTCAATAATACACTACATGTTTGAAAAGTTCAAGAGTCAAGGTAGTTTCTGGACATTTTAAGTAATTTTCATATATGAAGAAAGGGCTAAACGATATAATATACCTCAAATTTTTAATCTTTTCCCATCTCCCATCCATAAAGATACATCCATAAAAATATATAGTAAAAAAAGGCTTTAGTCTGTTATAGGTGATAGTTTGATAAATTCATTATTAATTTTGCAGGTAACCAATCAACCTCCACCGAGGCAAACTGTTCTTCGTGATTTTCTCATAGGAGTTTTGGAAAATGTTTATACAAGAATTATCGCAATTCTGACTTTTATATATCTAATTATACAGTTTCTCGCAATACTCGGTATAATACCAAAACCATATGGTATTGTACAAGAACCATATAGATCCCCAACAATATTAATAGCTATTGGTCTGCTTTCCATATTTGTATATTACTATATTTTCGTTGGTATATATAAATTTATGAAATTATTAGCTATCCAAATTAAAACCTTAACTGCTGAAAATGACAAGCTAAAAATGGAGTTTAAAGAAAAAAATATACCGAAAGATCCTTCTAAACTAATTAATGACCACCTTGCCTATCCTGATGTGAAGTTTGCAATATACGCTTTATCGAAGAAAATAGATCAAACGCCTAACTTTTTTGTAAGGGATGCAAATGGTAGATATGACACCCAAAAAAACATTATAATCGGAATCGATAGGGGTGGCGCTATTGTGGGGGGTTTGTTAGCAAAGAATTTGGGGCTGGCAATTAAGACCCTTGCAATAAATTATGCCAATCCCCCCCAAATACTTCAAGGACAGGGCCCTGAAAATATAAGGGTAACATCAATAATTACTGGAAAATGTTTAGATAACATTGATTTTGACAGCGTCACAAATATACTTTTAGTTGATGATGCCATACGAAATGGTTTCACTATGCTATCTGCTAGGACCATGCTTGACAGAATAATAAATGAAAAAAACAAATTAGGCCAAATTAGGATTAAAGAAGCATGTATATTGTACCAACAAGCAGTTTCTCCTCTAATTCGATTACCTGAATTTTATGTATATCAAACCAACATTGTAAGAATATGGTTGCCATGGGACACAACACGTCAGGCATTACTACCGATAGGGGAAGAAAAGAGACTTTTTGAGGATTTATATATGCAGATACAAAATGTATTGATACCCACTACAACTTCATAAATTATGCCTTAAGATATAATTTGGTGAACTAAGTGAGCGAAATAATAATACTAGTTAATGAAACAATATGGAGCGAATGAAATAATGATGCTAAGAGATTTTTTAATTAAGAATAAGACTGATGAAAAGCTCTCAGAGTTAATACTTTTCTTGAGCGAGCAAGGAAAAAAGATAAAGAGCGGATTCTTGAAAAGCCAGGATAAGGCAGGGACGAGAAACATTTACGGCGAAGAACAGATGGCTCTTGATAAATGGGCGGATGATGTCCTTATCAATGGATTAAAGAAGACAAGGTTAGTCCGGTATATCGCAACAGAAGAGCAGGACGGAATTATTGAAATTGATAGCCCTAAAAACCAGTTCGGGGTCGTGATAGACCCTCTTGACGGTTCTTCATTGATCGATGTGAACCTTGCGGTGGGGACAATTATCGGGATATATCCCGGGAATGTCCTTGATAAAGGGGAAAATATGATAGCAGCGATGTATATTCTTTATGGTCCACTTACAACGCTCACATTATCAACGGGAAATGGGGTTTGCGACTTCGTGATGGATGAGAAGGGTGAATTTATCCTGACTGCTGAAAATATTAAAATCCCTGATGCGAAAATATACGCACCAGGAGCACTTCGGAGGGACTACCTCCCGCAGCATGCAAAATTCATCGAAAATCTTGAAAATGATGGCTACAAACTGCGCTTTAGCGGCTCATTTGTGGCTGACATGCACCAGATACTTCATAAAGGCGGAATTTTCACATACCCCGGTTTCAAGGGAAAAGAAAAAGGAAAGCTGCGGCTGCTTTTTGAGGCTAACCCCATAGGGAAGATAATATCAGACGCTGGTGGTGCGATAAGTAACGGGAGAACGGATATCCTGACGATCCAGCCACATGCGATTGATGACATCACTCCGATATATGCTGGAGGAAAAAATGAAATCAAGCTGATAGAGAAGTATATGAGTTAAAATTCCGCGACCTATTAGGATATCTGTCATTGACTTTTAATTAATTTTAAAAGGATGTTATGAGCACAATTTTAGATTATATTAATTCGTCTTTAACGAATTCTTGGTTTAGCAATGTAGTTGCCGTTGTCAGTATCTTGATTGGACTAATAGGTCTTGTACTTGCCTATATTACCAATAAACAAAAATCACCATCCTATTCTATTTTTAGTACAAATATTTATAGAAATATGTTAACATCCAAGATTGAGCCACTATTAATAACTTATGCTGATGTACCAATCGAAAACCTAACTGTTACGAAAATACTGTTTTGGAACGCAGGTAGTGCACCGATTCGTAAAATAGATATTGCAGATGGCGATAAACTAAAGGTGCACGTTAAGGACGGATATAAAATTCTTTATCCGCCTATAAAATTAAAGGAAAAAACTGCAAATAAATTTGAAATTTATTTGGCGGAAGATCCGTCATTTATTATACTGAGTTTTGACTTTTTAAATAAAGGTGATGGTGCAATTATTCAATTTTTTCATACAGGTAAGGAAGAAACAGCCATTGAGGTTAGTGGTACAATAATAGGAGGAAATAAACTTAAATTGATAGAATTTAGTGGTAAAATCCAAAACTGTTGGTATTCTTCATATTTATTTTTTATCATTATTATCGAAACTATTATTATTATAGTGACAAACATTGAAATGTTTCCTTCATATATAAAATATTTTATTTATTTATTTATATGGTCATTATTTGTTTTTATTGTGTTGTACAAAATTTATGCTTACAATAAGAATAAAATACCAAACGAATTTAGAAAAAAATATTGCAAGGAATCCTAAATCTAAGTAGGCAGCCGTCCTTAATAGCTTCATAATTCCCAGTTTCCATTATAACTTATTGTTTTCGTCACCTCATTTTGTCATATATGAACCAAAGCCGCAATATGCGATAGAACCTGAGATTCAGGGTTTTATGGGCTACTCATCAGAAAGTAGTTTATCTTTAAAATCCAATTTTTTTATAATCTCCTTTTGTTCCTTCGTGAGAACAGTAATTTTATCAATCTTCTCTCCACCGATTGTAAGAGTCGTTTTTCGAATCCTACCCAATTCATCCAAACTTTCTTTGACTCCTTCCCACCCATTAGCACCAAGATGATGCTTATACAGGGCAAGTGCCAGGTACGCAAGATAACAAATGAAAATATAAACATCAATATGCTCTTCCTCAAAATGTCTTACTGGTTGCAGGTCCAGCCAACTCTTGAAACAATTAAAAATTTTTTCTATAACATCCTTTTCAAAATATAGGGAGATTATCTCAGAAGCACTTTTCTTATAATCAGTAGTGAAAATCAAATATTTCCCATCTCTAAGCTTTGCTTTTTTCCGATTATCTATATTGGGACTGACTTGGACTTTGCCATTCTCATTTGTAACAATAAAATAATCAGAAACCCCCTTTATAGCCACCTTTATTTCATTTTCCAGACAATTTGAGTTTTCATCGCATGCATGTGAATTTAAGATCTCAGATATTTTCTTCTCAGCCGTTGCTATTTTTCTTAATCTGAGAGAACGGTCATTTTCAAGATCAGTATGATTAAAACAGACTACAGCCCTGCCTTTGATACCAAATAGAGAATCATGTATATCTTCATAATAAATTAATCCGGACGGCCGTATTAATTCATTTTCATCTGAAATATCGCATTCAGCAAACTTTTTTGCCTCATTCGAAGTTAAAGGTATTCCCCCAATTATCTTGATCTCGTTTCCAGTAATAGCCTGCAAATTAGTTTTTGAAGTCATTCCCCTATCCAATATCAGATCGTCAATTTTGAAATCAATGCGTTTAATATCTAAAATTAGTTGCTTGATCGTGGTAATGTCGGTTATATTTCCTTCATAAGTCCTGAAAAATATGGGTAAACCTTTATTTTTTGTACAAACTAATGAAATGTTTATTTGAGGCTGGTTATTTTCATCTTTATTATGCCCAAATCTTGCTTTTGGAAGTTTTGTTGAATAAAAATAAGTTGAAGTTATGTCATAAAGCAATGCTGTTGACCCGGTTTCAAGATGTTTTATTTTATTGAATAAATTGATACATACGTCAACTAAGCCTTCTGGTACTAATTTTTTTGCTGTACCCATTACAGCACCGAGATTTGTGGAGTTTAATTTCTCATGTGGGATTTTTGTAAACTCTTCGAGTGATGTATCCTGATACCATTTTGATAGCATGTTGAGGGTTTCCCGGTCTATTATATGATTGATCGCAAGAGTTGCGAGAACTTCCCCAACCGGCAAACCTCTTCTTGGAATTAAGTCGTTTAGCTCGTCTATAATATTGTATTTTTTTAAAATAGAGTACAGAGTTGCTATGTCACCATATCTTGCAGAACTTGTTATTTTTATGTCTGTACGAGGTTTTTTTGGCGGGATTATTCGAATTATTCCATCGATTGTTTCTTCTATTCCTAAATACTTGGCTTTTTTGTGTTTTACTTTTCCAAATTCGTCTCGATAATTCTCACGTTCGTAAACATACACCTTATTTCCTCTTTTGATCCTAGACTTAGCCATGTAGCCCATATATGGGCTACAAAGTATATAAAACCTTCGGTGGGAATTTCTTCTATTGATGATGATTTTTCAGAAAAATAAGGTTTTGTAGCCTTTCAAACCCTTAATGTCAGGATAGAACCTCATGCACTCACCCCAATACCCTCTGAATTCATTAGGAGTTGGGTGACGAATATATATTTTTAAGAAAATTGCTTATAATTTTTGAAATACACATTTTGAACTTAAAATTGGGAAAATCAGGACAATTTAAATATTTATTATTATGTGCATTTTACAATAATTATAATATCTTTGAAATTAGAACCGCTAGATAGCATTTAAATATGCATACAACCATTTTAACCTAAATACCATGGAATCACGTTTAGCATTCAAATTAGTCGTTGCAATACCAGTTTCTTATTTCTAATTGGTTTCTTTCTAAAGGGAATTTTGGAAGCGCATAATTCTTAATCGTTATACCCCGCAGCTCTGCTGCGGCTGGGACAGGCCGATGCAACAAATGGACATCGTAAAGCAATGCTTCGGGATTCAGATTACTCCGAAACTACAAAGCGCCAGCGCAATCATGCCCCGCAGCTCTGCTGCGGTTGAGTGCGCTGGCGCAACGTTTGACTTAAAAAAAATTATTATACTTGAATCGAACCTTGATTCTAATAATGATTATAAACTTAAAGGAGATCTTCATAGGATTTTTTGGGATTTCTTTTGGGATTTTTATTATCGTTTTTCTATAGAATCATTATTTGTATTGGCAGTGAATGGTCTGATTATTATTTTTGAATTTAATAATATTGAGTTTGGAGTTATATTAATAATGGGAAGTCTTATTATATTTTTATTCACATCAATTGGTGGTCATACTGGAAATAGGGCTTTAACTTATTTAGGAATTACGTCAACAATGACGATTTTAGGTTACGAATTGGGTTATTTTTTGTTTTATGATTTAGAAAAAATTTTTGGGATTCCATCTATAATATTTATTGCAGGTACAATTATAATATGTTGGATAATTACTGCAATAGTTCTGTATTCCATTTTAGGTATCTCAAGGAATTTTTCTTTTGTAGAAATTATTTTTAGGCTAAAAAAATCTTTTCATCTAATTTAATATATTTATATATTTGTATAAACTGCCAACATGAATTGTGAAGCTCTCGAAAAATCCTTGGGCTCCGACCATCCAAATGTGGCGCAATCACTCAACAATCTGGCACCACTTTATGATTCACGGGCAAGTATGACAAAGCTGAGCCCATGTACAGGAGCGCACTGGAAATATGGAAAAAAAATCGCTTGGTAAAAATCATCTAAATGTTGCCACTGTCTTAAAAAATCTCGCCGCCCTCCTTCGCAAAACAAACCGCAAGGCAGAGGCGTGGGAAGTGGGGGGGCGTGCGAGGAGGATACGAGGAGGGGGGAAGGGGATTGAGAGATTTTAAATTATATAGTGTATTTGCACTATAATTATATTACTATAGTTATGGTTGATACCCGATTTCGCACTACGGTGCTGAAATCAGGCATTTTCAGGCAATTGAATCCCATATAATCTGGCTGGACAGAGCCAGAAGGAGTAATTGAATATGTCATGGGAAACATTCGTAGTCGGCACTCTGGAACTCGCGTCAAGTCTACCGGAAGAAAAGAAAGCAAAGATCCTTGAAGATTTCGAAGAAGTCCTGGAAACGGACTTGATCTGGGATGACCAGGCTAAGGAATACAGGGTTTCGCACATTAACTGGATGTCACACGTCACAGAAGAAGAGATCAAAAAGTGCCACCAGAAGCACAAACGGCATATCAAACGCATATCATTGAGCCTCTGGAACTTATCGGAAGCCGATTTTAACTTGAATGTGGACAGATCAGAACACGAGCAGGTATTCGGTCGTTGGTACAAAAAGGGCTCAGGTACCATCCAAGAATCTGCAGCATATTTGTTTGGCACACTGCTGCCACCAACAAGGGTAGTGGCGGAGGTATCATAATGACAAGAGATGAGATCCTGAAGACTCTTGAGGAAAAGGGCGAAGATTGGATCGTGGCTGCCATGATAGAAGGCAGCATCGGCTACCATTCTGTAAAGGGCGCCAGGATATTAATCGAAGATATCAAGAACGGTAGAACTACGGATGCCTGCGAGCGGTGCATCGCATGCTTCAAAGGAGATCTCTTAGAGATGGTGAAATATGATATCGATGGTTTCAAACGCATGAGCCCGGCAAAGGTAGAGCGCCTGGTCAGAACGGTGCAGCAGCTTGAGAAATTTAGTACTGTACAGCAGATGACATTTGGTTTGATGTACCCGACGGCGGGGGTGTGATTATGGGAGAACCAGAAGTTGAAAGAGCATTGGAAAAGAAATACCAGGAACTCGTCGTCCATCAAATGGAGATGGGCCTGATAATAGAGGGTATGAATATTCTTTTGCCAGAAGCTGACAGGTTCAATCTCGCGACAACCAGTGAAGCGCTTGATAAGCTGGTTGAAGAGGCTCGCGAGAAAGCAATCCAGGCTGTACTTGAGCCGTATAAGAACTCAAACGTCAGCATAAATGTGAAGGAAATCAGCAAGGAACTTGATAAGCTATGCAATAAATGTTTCAATGTTAGTCAGGTAAAGATGATCTTTGGCACCTGTTATTGGGCAGCAAAGGATTCACTCAAGAAACTGCTCTTCAAAGAAGCGGATCGCCTGATGCCCTGGAAATTAGAGTCACCGGAACAATTAGTCAAAAATAGGTCTCTCATACTTAGACATTCGGTTACTGAATGTAAGTACAGCAGCTCGCCAGATGGGATGTGGCAGTTCGAAGGCCATGTATCAAACCTTGAGAAGCTCATCAGAATACACACTCAAGATGCAGACCCAAGAACCGTCCGCGGCGACATGCTGTCAGGAGTATACCGCGCCAATAAAAGCAGCTCATGGGATAAGCTCACATTCATTGATCCTGTCTTCGTAAGCTCGAAAATGTACAAGAATGGGAAGTTTGAATTAGAGTTGGCCAGCGGAGAGATGGCAAGGAATACGGCTGCCTTTCTTTTCGCGCTTGACAGGGAGAATAGAGTTCAGGTGTGATCATGGTCATTAGTGCCCGGCACCTGATGGCTACCCGTGCGAATCTTCGCATAGCACACGAGTGCCAGCAGGAGAAGGCGCTGTGGGAAGAAGAGCATGGAAGCTGCAGAAAATGCGACTATGATAACAATTCATCCCTGCAAGCCCGATGCAATAGCTGCATCAATGGCGGTGGAAAGTTTGATTTGTATAAGAGAAGGCAGAAGAAGAGAAAACCTGTTCAAAAATAGTGAAGTACGAAAGATCGCCCAAGAAATTTACAGGCAAAATTTCCCGAAGTTAGGAAGTGCATAGCTGAAGTTATTTTATCAAACTCCAAGGATTTCAAGTATCTGCCTTGCAGTCACGATTTTTATCCCCTGGAATTCCTTAACATCAAGAAGATGTTTGTTGCCTGAAACCAGATAATCTACCTCACCTTCAACAGCGCACTCCAATATCCGGTCATCTGCAGGATCCTTAATAATGACATTCAACGTGAATGCAGGACATACAAGTTCAGCATGGCTTAAGATTATTTCTGAGTATAAAGCAACATCTTCTCGCGGAAGTTCAAATTTCCCATCAGTTAAAAGTATTCTTTCAAGTTCATTGATAATTTGACTTGATATCACTAATTTGGCTTTTCCCTCAAAGCATAGATGGATGAACTTATATGGATTCCCGCGCCAGAACAAAGCTGAAATGTAAATATTGGTATCAGCAACTACCTTTACCATTTTTTAATCCTGTACTTTGCGGTGTTTATGGACGATATCATCAATGTCTGTTTCTTTGATATTTCTTTCTCTTGCTATCTTTTCTCCTTTTTCTGCAAGAAATTCAAATTCTTTAATACCAGGAAGTTTTATTTGTTTGAGAAGGATCGTATCTCTGTCCCGGATTACTGCAAATGGTGTTCCGTCTTCAAATCCTGCTCGGAGTTTCTTAGGAATCACTATTTGACCTTTTGTTGACATTCTTGTGAACTCGACTTCTGTTGCCATGGTATTACTTTCTTACTTTCTTACCTAATAAGGCTTTGCCAGTATTGAGGAGGTCTATCCTCCAAAACCGATATCTTCATGGCGCTAGTTTCTGGATCATAAATCAGAGATAAAAGTATTCACATATAAGGGAGATTTTTTCATCATAGTAAACATTTATTATTATCTAACGCCTTATTTTGAGTGATCATCACATGGAAGTCTCTCATAGTAGAATAAATCAGAATAAACAAATTAAGATACCTGACAAAATCCTTGATATGCTGGGATTAAAATCTGGAGAAGAAATCAGGATGATCGTTGTAAATAATAAATTGATAGTTGAAGCTTCTTCTGACCCTGTGGATGAGCTCACAGGCATTATTAAGATCAAACAAAATGAAGCAGATAAGCTTATCGAATCTGAATAGTGGTATTGATTGCCATTATTGGATGTTCCGAAAGGGACAAATATATACATAAGATGCTAATATATTTTTTTTTATTGCGTTTAAAGAAAAACACTTTGAAGAGAGCAAATATTTTCTAAAAAAAGTAAATAAAAAGGAAGTAAACGGCTTTGTATCGATCGTTGTTCTTGATGAGGTGCTTTTTAAGCTGATTCAGGCAGAAGCATCTGTAACATTTAAGATTCCTTTGCATGCAACAGTACAATTTTTAAAAAAGAATCCGGATAAGATACAGGAATTAACCAAATGCTGGAATGCTCTTGAAAAAATATTATTGTTAAAATATCACGATCCTTGATGCACCGAAGGATTTCCGGCTTGTTATGAATAATTGCAAGGAATATAAATTAATGACTCGTGATGCGCTGCACGTTTCAGTTATGAAATCCAATAGAATAACACATATCACAACTGGTAAAAGGCATTGTAGGATCAGATTATGGCTCATGCTGCCCTTCATCGGCAGGGCAGAACGCTGAAAGGGCTGGTTAGGTATTCTATTTCCTCATCGTCGTTTCGATTTCCGTTCTTCGAGTCTGAAGATCATCCAGTCTCTTTTTCAGATCAGCCATTTCCTTCTTGATATTACGCAGCTCTGTCCGGTTCTTGCTGCTGGACAAGCAGTCTGCGCCAAGCTTCTCAACGATATACTGCTCAAGCTGACTTCTCAATATCCTGAGATATGGATTACCCCAAATCGCCCCTTCTCGGTATTCCAGTTTGCCGGCCCTAATGCCCTCCACAATGAAGTCCCGACTCACTCCATATTCCTTCTGGGCAGTTACGTCGCTGAGGGTTGCCCCTTTGCGATTCCATTCCCCATATTCTGCCATATCTCAACCTCTTATTACTCATTTGTTGATGATATTACATTTAAATGCTGTTGCCCATCCCTATACGAAATTTGAAAATCCATTATCATTCTTTTTATATCTGGAAATTTCTTTTCTTTTCGTTCCAGCATTTTTGATAAAATTTCTTTTGCTATTTCTCTTTCGTTATTATCGTTTATATATTTATTAAAACTCTCTTCAATTAATTTATTTCTTTCTTCAGGAGATAAAAATGAAGAATTCCAGGCTATTGCACAAATCTGGAGTGCATTATGAAATGATTTGTCATCTTCACATTTATCGAGTAAAGGTTCTGCAAATTCTAGGAATACTTCTGACATTTTTTCTTTTTGGGTATTAGTAGTTATAACTACGTCTTTAGGCAAATTTTTACCAAAACCATTTGCTAGTATTTGGCTTATGTTATTTTTTTCATAACAGCACTTTTTATATTTTTTTCCACTACCGCAGGGGCATGGTTGATTTCGACCAATTCTTGCCATCTCTTTTTTCTCTTTCCTTAGAAGATGATTTCAGCTTTTTATATCCTCAACTGCTTGCCGATTTTGGATAACTCCTTCATATCCGAACTCAAGTTCGCATATCCTTCCATTCTGGCATAATAACCTAACTCTGGTTCGTCTATCCCATAATTTGTCTGAACAGTTTCAATCATTTCTTCCTTCCTTTTTTATAATTAAATCAAGTAAGCTCTGAATACGACTCAAATCCTTATTTCTGACGTGAGTATATATTCTACAGTCTTGCTGCTCTTATGTCCTAATAGTTATTGTGTAAACCTTAATCCACCCTACTTTCTAACAGATGTGTGGCAAAACTATGTCTTAGACTGTGAACGGAAACGCCTTTTGTTACTGCAGCACCTCTCACAACATTATCAAATATTTTCTCTGCACTTCGTGCAATAGCTCAAGGAATAATTAGCCTGGTGCCAGATTTCGCACTGCGGGTGCTGAAATCCGGCTGGTTCAGGTAAATCCACCTTTTTAAAAATTACGAGGTGTCAATGCAACAATATAAACTTAGAATCGAAGATATGGCCGCAGAAGAAAGACCGAGCAACCGGCTGATGTCGAACGGCGCGACATCATTAAGCAATGCCGAACTCCTGTCGATAATTCTCAAATCAGGCTCAGTCGCTGAAAATGCCATTAACCTGTCGCAGAGAGTCCTGTCGCAATTCGACTTAAAGCAGCTATCTGCAATAGAAGCACCACAGCTCATGAAGATCCACGGCATCAAATCCGGCAAGGCTGCTCAAATCGTAGCATGTTTTGAGCTGGCCAGAAGACTTGAGACCTTTGATGGCCAATCAAAGTTCAAGATCAACTCACCCGAAGATGTCTACAGACGCCTCTACCCGACAATGCGGGAATCAAAGAAAGAACATTTTGTGGAGCTGTGCCTGGATACCAAGAACCAGGTGATCAGGGAAGATACTATATCCATTGGTTCGCTCAACGCAAACGTTGTTCATCCAAGAGAAGTGTTTCGCACCGCCCTGATCGAATCGGCAGCTCACATCATTGTAGCACACAATCACCCATCAGGCGATCCCACGCCGAGCAGGGAAGATATCGATATCACAAAGAAGCTGGTAGAAACCGGGAAGATAATGGGTATTGACGTTCTCGACCATGTGATAATCGGAGATTGCAGGCACTTCAGCATGAAGGAGGCTGGGCATATATGAAAGCGAATACCTGCAATAAAGCAATAGGGATACTGCAAGCTACATCGGATGGGGACAAGCTTGACCCACTTGATTTAAAGCTCGTAGAGAATGCCGTCAATGGCTTTCTATCTGAAGAAGGTATTAAGGGTTTTAATCAGCTCCACGAAACCATTGTTGCAGGGAAATACAAATATCCGTGGTTCCACGGCATAGAGAACATGACTATAGACCATGTGGGATACGTTTACTGGAAAGGTGCAATAGTAGAACACTATGAACAGGCATGGGCCCATTCAAAAGATGCAAAGGAGAATGCCCAGGAGCTGAAAAGAAGATGCGAGATCCTTGAAAACAAAGGTATACCACTCAATATCACAACAGTGATATGGAACTGGGTGGAGGGTGAGTGAAATGTACGGCTGGATAATAACAAGAGATGTCCTGTTCAAAAAAGGAAACAATGAAGAATGGGAAACAGATGAAACCGGGACAATGGGTGGTCACGATACCACTTTTACAAAGGAAGATATTTTGAAAGGGGTGACGTTCCAGATGTTTGATGACGACATGAACCTGTATTATGAAGGAAAGATTATCGGGGAATATTCTGGCTTTGAGCCCCTTGATGATTTCGGGATGCCAAATGCCGGATGCACGTCGATCTGGTACGATGGCAAGCGATTATAATTAACAACTGCCGCCGTTAGCATGGTGTATTTTTGTATTACATTAGTAATACTTATATTCTTATAATACAGTTACATCACTATTGTAAATAAACGAGTAAAAGAAGGTGATAATATGTTAGTAGAATCAGAATTGGAAGGGAGAGCTGACGCCATAGTTGCACTCTATAACAAATGCCTGCGCTGCCACCGCAAGATCAAAGCTCCGCAGGTATACGGTCCAAAGTGTGCAAAGAAGGTACAGGAAGCCCCCGGAGAAACAGCATAACAACGCCGACGCTGCAGGGGGTGAAGTTTCGCACTGCGGTGCTGAAACATCAACCCCCCTTGGTCGGACATATTGAAATGATGTAAATTATGGGTTAGCTCGAATGTGGTTAAAATCCGCAGTCATTCCCATGATTTACCTCCTATAAAAAAATGAAAGGTGAAATATGGAAAATATAGAACAAACATCTTTAGAAATAAAGGAAAGATTCGCGAAAGTGAATGTACAGATACAGGAAAAAGACATAACTGAAAGGCTGTCTATCCTTGTGAACAAGTTCAGGGTGCCGATAAACGAAGCACGCAGGAATGTAACAAGTCATTTCCTGAAAGTCCATAACATCAACCAGGATGAGTTCTTTGCCAACGCAGGGTTCGCTAATCAGAGCCCGCTAAAGATCTCTGAACTGGTAGAAGATAATAAGTGGATTACCTTCAACGCCAGGGTTTCGGTGCTTTGGGATCCACGCCATGAGAAAATACTCCAGACAGGGGTTCTCGGAGATGAAACCGGTACAATTGTGTTCACGACCTGGAAGTCAACGGGCTGCTCTGTTCTTGAAGAAGGCAAGTGTTACACCTTCAAGAACGTGGTTACCTCTGAATGGCAGGGCAGGATGTCCATCAAGATAAACAAGAACTCAGAGATACTGCCATACCAGGGAGATATCACCGTCGCCAAGAAACTTGTTACCGTAGTTGGCGCACTGGTCGATCTGCAGCAGGGCTCTGGCCTGATAAAACGCTGCCCGGAATGCAACAGATCCCTGTCAAAAGGATCCTGCGCCGAGCATGGGAGAGTTGAAGGCATCCATGATCTTAGAATCAAAGGCGTCATCGATGATGGTGTTACTTCCCAGGATGTAATTCTCAATAGGAAACTGACCGAAGAATTGACAGGCATCACTCTGGCTAAAGCGAAGGAAATCGCGATGGAATCGCTGGATACAGGAATGGTTGCTGACGAGATGGGGTGCAAATTGATAGGCCGCTATTTCGAAATAACTGGCGTCCAGATCGATAAGAACCTCATAGTCGAGACAATCAAGCCGTTCAGAGCGGATGTAACGAGTCAGATCAATGCACTTCTTGCAGCAACGGAGGCATAAATATGGCAGGAAATTTTGAAAGAATGAAGGCAGCAAGGCTTTTTGCAGCAGAGTTGAAAGCCACTACCGTTGAGGTCCCAAAAAAAGGAGGCGACCAATATGAGAGCCAGTTATATCTCACGCAAACCGGCGCTAAGGCTGCCAGAGTGATGGTTGTGGGAACAGCGACCGAGATTGAAGATATCGGAACCGATAATAACTTTTACCGTATGCGGGTCTCAGATCCGACTGGCGTACACTTTGTTACCGCCGGACAGTACCAGCCAGAAGCAGCCAAGGCAATGCAGGAGTTAATACAGAGACTCCCGGCGTTCGTGGCCGTTATCGGCAAAGTATCCCTATACAATAATGGAGAGAATACGACGCTCGTGAGCATTCGCGCAGAGCAGGTCGCAATCGTGGATGAGAATATAAGGGACACTTGGCTGCTCGAAACTGCAAAATCAACCCTTGACAGGCTATCGGCCCTTAAGGCTAACCAGGTCTTAGAGCAGGAAGTAGCTGCAGCATACCCGACAAGGGAGAATTATAAAGAGATAGTCAAGAAGGTTATCACCGAAATGAAAAGCACTCCAGTAGGGGTTGCTTCCCAACCTGCAGCGACTCAAGCACCAGCGGCAACGGCATCGGTAGCCACAGCGCCAGAAACTCTGGCTTCAGCCACACCACCAGTACAGAAGCAGGCTGCTCAAGCAGATCCGTCTGAAGAAGACTTGAAAAAATTTATCGAGCAAAAACTTATTTCGATGAATAATGGCGGCAAGGGAGTTAAGATAGGGCATCTGGCCCAGCAAGGCAAAAGTGCGGGGATCTCATCTATGAAACTGGAGGAGCTTATCGATGCCCTCAAACATGAAGGCCGGATATACGAGCCCAAGAATGGCATCTTGATGCCAACTGAAGGAGGAAAGTAACATGAAGAACGTTGACCTAAAACTTGATGGTAATATCCTTACCATCAAAGTGGACATTTCAAAGGAGTTTGGTCCTTCAACGTCTGGAAAGACCACAATTATTGCATCCACCGAAGGCAACAAAGGTGTGCCCGGGAAAGAAGATATCAAGATTGGACTGAATATCTATAAGAAAAAGTAAGCCTTGCCGATAACAGCAAGACGTAAGGATCCATTATGCATGGGGCTGCGAAAGCGGCCTAGCTATTTTCTCATGGTAAATAATGAAATTAACAGTCAATCAAATAATACGCAATAAAGGTCTGGAGTTTGATTTTGATTGCTATACCCAGCAGCTCTGCTACTAACAAAAAAAAAATACAAAATACAAATTCCTCACAAATGTCCCTATTGGAAGCCTTATAAGCCATATACTCTTATTCACAATAGGTTCATAAGGCATTCTTCCTTATAATTTAACAATACCCATCATGGGAGTTATCTTTCCATTTTGAAATCCTTA
This sequence comes from Candidatus Methanoperedens sp., assembly GCA_049301735.1. Lineage (GTDB taxonomy): Archaea > Halobacteriota > Methanosarcinia > Methanosarcinales > Methanoperedenaceae > Methanoperedens. Next base: position 11,561 of record JBAQLI010000176.1, on the reverse strand, counting down.
TAAACCATAGGGTAGAACCAATTTCAATTCATTTTGGTAATTATCCCACACACATTACGTCTTATCTGGGTGGATTTACTAGATTATTAATATCCTTTACCAACGATGAATTATGAACCAGATGGATTAATAGCTGAGTTAATGATGAGTCAAAAAACATCCTAGAACCATACTTATTTGCATCATATTTTTTAAATCGATTACAAATAAACAAAATTGTAGAATTTAAATATATAAATAAAGCTTTTTCATCCACACCAATTTTCTTTTCATTAGCGATCAGGACTTTTTTAAAAAAAACATTCTCAGTGCATGATAAAAGGTTTTCAATATTGGTTACAGGATTTGTTATAGTGGTTTCAGGATCTAAACCGAATCGCCTCAAAGAATATTTTATTCTTTCCATTCTATTTTCAGGAAACAGGTCTGTAACTTGATAATCACCTGTTTTAACTTCACAATAAACAAATATAAACTTTGATATCTCATCACTACTCACTATTTCAGGGCTGCATTCTAACTCTTCACCCATTATCATTTCATGTGCATTTGGAGGACGAATTGCTAAAATGTCAGCATCTGCATAAGATTTTAGATTTTCATTTCTATGAAAAACAAAGTCTGTAATTGGGAAAAATCCATTTAGCCTTAGATACCAATATGCTAATTCTTCACCATAGTTACTCATAAATAACACAACTTTAATCAGTTATCTCATGTTAATATAAATAATCTATGGTTTTGCGAGACCGTTTAAATTCGTATTCTAATAACCCAATTGTGCAACACCGAATTTACTTCTCTTCTTTATTTTTAGATTGATAAGTAAAAATATATAAAATTGCACCAATCACAATCATTAACCAAGCAGCACCAAAAAGCCACATCGACATCATTGAATTAGCAAATGAAGAAGCAATCATTACTAACACACCACAAACTACGAGAGCTTTAGGCATAGTTTTAAACGCTGCCTCTGGTATCGCTGGATAATCCATATTCTTTATTATTCCACTTATAATACATATGTATTTGTATATTTTTTTATTACATTAAAATTATTTTTTAGCAAACAACTTTTGACACCATTTTATAACAAACGTAGAGTTGACAAAACCCTTGTGTCTGAAAATCCACCTCCCGACTTTGACAGTTAATTATTGTATATGAGCCGACCCGACGGAAAGATGATTGAGAGTGTCACGCATAGAACGACCCGAAAAAAAAAAGGTTATATGGGAACGTTATTGAATTGTTCTTAGCTTTATAATAAACAAAGACGACGGACGAAATGCTCGTTTCAATTTAACCATATGATTTGAAACTATTTCATTTTTCTAGAACACATTCTACGAACACGCTCAGGCGCCGCAAAAGGCTGGCAACCTCAGACGATTTTAAATAAAATTATCCCTGGTGAATTATCAAATTATTGATATTTCAGGAGCTAATATGTCAGAAAATAGTCAATTTAAGGTCGCCTTCACCGGGCATCGCCATCTGAAATACGGTGATGTAGAAAAGTCTCTGATTAAAGTGTACTCTGATTTCCCTGCCGCTATGTGGATCACCGGCGGCGCGTATGGTCTGGATTCTCATGCGGCTCGGTTCGCATTGGATCATTCTATCCCGTTATGGCTTGTTCTTCCTTTCCCAGCAAAGATATTGTGCGCTCGCTGGCCTTCGGGTGATGCGCGGGATTTGCTGTTCCGATCAGTCAAGAATTGTGCGAAACTGTCTGTGGTGTCTCCTGTATTCTCAATGGCTTCGTATCAGCGCCGAAATGAGTTCATGGTGGATGCTGCTGATGTTCTTGCCGCTTTCTTTGATGGTTCGCAAGGTGGCACTGCGAATTGTATCCGTTATGCCAATAAGGTCGGAAAGAAGGTCGTCAGGTTCCCGGGTTCTTAAAAGTATGAAAGGGAGTTGAAAACCATGTCAAATATACAAATAACAAATGACATCAAATCCGATGAGAATGCCGAACCGCAGATGACTGCTGAAACATACAGGTTCGTGATGAGTTGGGATAATTATCCAGAGCCAGCCACTGGTGAGCGTCAGGTAAAGCTGGGCGTACATACAATAATGCCGGACTTCTCAATGCTCAATTTCAAGGATGGTATCAGGTGCTTTCCCGCGTATGGCCCGACAGTGTTCGAGCAAAAAGAGCCAAGACCAGGCGCTGGATTCTGTGAAGGTAATCACTACGGTGAAAAATCTAAACCCAATATTGGTAAAGCTGTCAGTCTCAAGTGCTGGCAAACCCAGTCCAGCAAAGAAGCCTGGAATGAGCATGCTGAACGGTTGCACAGAAAGGAAGCCGCATCAATAGAGAGAACTATCAGCCCGGAAGTGCCGCATGTGTGTATCATGTGCAGGGACATGGATCCTTCAAAGAAAGCATGCAAACTTTCAGAACAGAGCATGGCATCGCTGTGTTCCTTACATAATAGACATCGCGGACTGATAGTCACCCCTGCCCACAAGAAACAGAGCCCATACATGGGTTCATTACGCCAGAAGCTTGACGAGTTCGAGAAAAGGAACCGCCCTGCAAAGATCTGGCGTGTATCTACGCTACCCACATTCAATCGCAATGATGGCAAGTTCCTTCGTTATGATACGAACGAAGCGGGTGATCCTATCAGGGTGTACAGGAATTCAGATCCATGCCTGGTGCCAGAAGTTGCGTTCAGTCATGACCGCACAGAAGATAGTTCGGGATATGACGAGTACGCATTTCCTGATGACTGGCGGATGGATCTTGCAGAAACCAGCGGGAACGATGATACTATGTTCATGGATATTAATGATAACATCGAAATCAAGCGGCAGTGTTTCGAGATGCTTAAGCCCAACTGGATATCTGTCACAAGGACACGCCGCATATTCACTGGCGAATTCCGAACATATTATACCCAGGATAAATACACTGAGCTCCATAAGGTGTGGCACTGGGATTCTGTGAAGAAGTTTACTTTCACAATTGAAGAACGAACTGTGATGGTTCCGGTAAGACATGATCTCGCAGTTATCCGAACTGAGGAATATCCAACGCTAATAAATGTCCAGACAGAAGAATGGTTCGCAAAGGACATCAAGCGAGAAGCGAAAGCTACTGGTCGTTCAGAACACGAACTGCGCGCCGAGAATACTATGCTTGTGCAGTCCAGCACGGTGATTACAAAGAAGGAGCGCAAGTACTATAGCGCAAAGCGCGAAGAGGAAAAACAGAAGCGCGTCATGTCTGGATATTTGCTCCTTAAAGATATCAAGGAAGGCGTCGCCATGCCACCGAAACACAAATGGCCGATCCGCTCAAAGAGAGCGGGGGCACCCATGATTCAAGTGCCAGTGCCGGCGGGGAGGTAACACATGGCAACGATCGACCTCAATAACTTCAGGGTGTTCGTCAACAGACTGCTCGCCAACCCCATGATAAGCCAGAAGGAGAAGGAGGCATACTGCTATCTGCTAGAGCATTATCTGCACGAAGCAAAAGAGTATTGCGGCTTCAAATATCTCCACTGGTTGAATAAGGGCTGCGAGGAGTGGAAGGCGGTTGGAGAGCCGGGGTTTCCGGAGAAGAGCAAGTACATTGGCCCTGAATATGACAGAGCTTATTATTAGGAGGTAAAAATATGGTAGACGAAGTTCAGAACCACATAATTTCAATAGATGACTCGGGTTGGAGCTTCCCAATCGGTGGCACGATTGTGGGATTGCATGATAGCTTGACCGGACGCATTGTCTTTGATGATGTGCCGGTTAAGTATTATCAGTTCCCACTCTTTGAGAAGAAGACGTATCTCAATGTTGCTGCTGCAAATGCGTTGGCATTGGCAATGAAAGAGTTCAGACTCTATGAGTATAATATAGACGATATTTTGTTCAAGGTCTGTAAAGGATATGTTAATAAAGGAATTGTGGATTCACTGAAAGAGTCAGGTTTCAAGGTCGAGACATGCGCCATCGGAGAACCACTGCAGAGCGCTCTGGAGAAAGCCCATGCCGAGTATATCAAGAAGCTAGTGGGCTCTGCTTCGTTATACTTTGACCCAAAAGAACTTACCAATGGCAATATCCGCAAGGCATACTCGAATACTATGAATTGGATTCAGGAGAACAATGCCTGGGGTATTGCTAAGACTGGATGGAAGAGTATGAGGAAGCTGCATCAGGGGGTGGTTTAGGTGGGAGGTGAGATAATGACAAAGATTGACGTAAATGACATTAGAATATTTGTCAATAAATTACTTGAGAACCCCCGGATAAGCCAAAAAGATAAGGAAGCATACTGCTACCTGCTTGAGCACTTTCTGATGGAGGCTAAAGAGTACAACGGGTTCAAATACCTCTATTGGTCAAAACAGGGATTCGAAGAGTGGAAGGAAGCGGGAGAGCCAGGTTTTCCGGAAAAGAATAAGTATATCGGTCCTGAATATGACCGGGCTTATTATTAAGAGATGAAAAGAAATACATTCTGCTGTGAAAGATAGATATCCAGATTTCGTCATCAACTGGGCGCGATATCAAACTTTGCTACCTGCTACCACCCTTGCTACCTGGTAGCAAAATATATACAAAATAGGTTTTTCTTCATTTTTGTTGATGTATATCCTGGAGACTGTCCCCCATGGAGACTCACACTGAACACAGATGGGTACTCAGAACAGCAGAGTGCCAGTCCCAGTATATTATATTTAGGTTATATTATCTCTCTACTCTCCACTCTATCTATACTCACTTCTTTGCTACCACTACCAACACTTTGCTACCGCTATCAAAATATCCCGAGTGGACTTTTCTCTTTTTTTTTGCTGTTGTGAATCCATGGGATTTATGGATACTGTACTCTATGAAGACTCACACTGAGCAGAGATGAGTACTGAGAACAACAGAGTGTCAATCCCAGTATATTATATTATTATATTATATGTCCTATCTATCTACTCTCTCCACTCTATCTATACCCGCTTCTTTGCTACCGCTACCAACACTTTGCTACCGCTACCAAAATCTCCAGAATAGACTTTCCCTTGTCTTACCCATTCATGCATAAATAGCCTAAATAAAAATAACCTTTGAGCATATTAAATGCTACCAACTCCATGGCTATGCTACCAAGACGCTACCAAAGTTGCCTTCATGGTAGCATTTTCATAGTTTATCGGTTAACCACTGGAATTTCTAGCCTCACATCCAGACCTCCTTAGATCATCTTATAAATATTACTACCAGGCATATTTTATTACTCACATATTTATAATTTAATAAACATCGGGATATCTTCCAGCAAACCGCCCGCGTATCCCCCAAACCCCCCGCCCATCTTTGTTCGTAAATATACGAAGCATATATCAGTCTATATTATGGGCGGGCGGGAATCAGTACATCCCACGCCGCCACCAAATCATCCAAATATAGGCGCGCGGGATTCCAGCATACTTTCCGCTGTTACCAGGTCTTTCTACCCGGGCGCCACCGTTTCCGCTCATCTTCGCGGCTGAATCTCAATCAGAAAAATTGATGTTCTTGACTTAATAAGGACGAATATGATTTTTCATACGAAGATTAAACACACTTATCTTGTAGCTGAATTCCTGCAAATTAATGTTTTTGATTGGACCACGGGTTTATTATCCACATCAAAATTAATTTCACAAATCGTCAACCATGAGCATGTTTGAGGGGCGATATTTATATATAAATAAAAATAAATTGTATATTATGAAACTTTGCGGTAATGGTCATACAAATGAAAACAACGCAAAACGTTGCCAATATTGTCCATGGGTGTTTACAGATGTTCAAGTAAATCCGTATGATAATTTTGATAGATTCATGGACGTAGGCCGACGTCGTTAACACTGCTTTAATTTTTTTTTAAGTAAGTAAAACACTATATATGATAGCTTACTATAATTTTGCTCTGTAATCCCCATGGGATGTTCCTTTTCGAACTCTGCGGATTACATTCCATCATTATATGGGCGCGCATTGTAACCTCAACCCCACCATCTTCTGTTCATCTCTCGCGGAGCGCCTCCAAACCTGCTTCTAACTGAGTTCGTACCCGACAGAGCGCCATGTGCCTCTCAACTCACCAGGGATGCGGTCTTCCATAGAACCCGGCGCATCAAATACAACAGCAATCAAGCCACGGCGCGACACCAGAACAAGATCCATCTATTTACTTGCCTCAGCGCGCCTGCGGGCACACATCGGCGCGGGGGCTTCGCAAGTTCGATGCTACGGCATCTCACCCCCGCAGGACGATAGGGTATTGTGAATCCGGCTGGAAGTTTATATCTTTTAATATTACAATAGTAATACCTATATAATATGAGCGCATCTTAAGCAGCATGGCTCCGTGCAATCTATAAAAAGTGGGTTACTTGCTGTTCCCCTCAGATCACTTCTATAGTTTCCGATCGCGGAGCCACATCCCCCATGTGTCCGGTTACTATTCGGAAGAAATCATCGGTGTGCGCTCTTTGATGCGCATACTTAATTCATTTTCATCGGTCATGGCTAATCCTCAGTTTTCCTCCCTCGACCTCATATTCAAGCCATGGGGTGGGTTTTGATGAAAGGCCGACAGTTCTTATATATTTCTTGTCGTTTTCCTCTTTGATCTCAATGATACCATCAAAAAGTTGTTTTAATGTCGCTATTGTAGGATCGTCATGCATGCCGCTATCCACTACAAATATTCCCATGGCTCCGGTTGCCTTGATGCGCCCTGTAAAAACATGCATGAACCTGAAAACGGTCTGGATATTTGAATACATCAATATTGCAGAAAGTGAATTGATATGAAGCTGGATTTTCGGAATTTTCTTTTTCAGGTGGAAATCCTCAATAAACTGGCTTATCCGTACTCCTATCCCGGTCAAATCCTGGGGACTGCTGGCAAATTTGATGTTTTCGGTCTCTAATGCAACCCCTCCAACCGATTTTGTGATGCAGTCAATAATCCCGATCCTTGACAGTGGAAGTACTATTTTGTTATCTTTGAACCATTCCAGAATGTCTGTCGCTGGTTCACGAGTAGTTACTGCTATTACAGCATTGTCATTTATCGCTGTTCCATGATACATTATGTAGCGCAGGATAACTTCTTTTTGGCTCATTGGAGGACCGATCAGCATAATATTTGAGCCTTTTCTTATGCCGCCGATGGCATTATCCAATTCTTTAATGCCAAGTGTATAATCACTCTGTTTAATTTCAAGATTTTTCATGTTAGGAAACTCATCACCCTTGCTAAAATTAGGGACTGCCTATTGATTTATCCTATATAGAATAGTATTAGCAAATATATATAGATGCTTTAAGATTTTTATGCTCATTATAACTGTTATTATTATGTTTATTTCTTAAAGTCTCTCACTGGCATGTGGTTTTCAAAATCCCGGATACATTGAGAGAATTGTTTAGCAATCCGGAAGATGCATCCCAACATATAAAGCTTTAAATACCCTATATAAAGGTGAGATTATGGTAAATACTACGGAAGCAAAGAAGACTATAAAAATAGAAAATGTTGTTGCATCTACGGCTATTGGGGCAAAACTTGACCTGAATCAAGTCATTACCGTTTTTGAAGGAGCAGAGTATAACAAAGAAAGATTCCCTGGTGTTGTTTACAGGACAAAATCCCCGAAAACCGCAGCGCTTATTTTCGGCAGTGGCAAGATCGTTTGTACAGGAGCAAAAAGTATTGCCGATGTATACACTGGCCTTACAAAAGTGTTTGATAAAATACGAGAAATGGGCACCCAGATCGTGGATAAGCCTGAAATTAAGATACAGAATATCGTTGCATCAGCAAATCTTGGAAGGGTGCTCAACCTCAATGCGGTAGCTATCGGTCTTGGGCTTGAGAATGTTGAATATGAACCCGAGCAATTCCCAGGTCTTGTTTACAGAATGGCCACCCCCAAAGTAGTCATGCTATTGTTCGGCTCTGGCAAAATTGTGATAACAGGCGGTAAGAAACCAGAGGATGCAGAAGCGGCAGTCGAGAAGGTAGTTATAGAACTTGATGGATTGGGTCTGCTTTAATAATTTTGACTTTAGCAACTGTGTCATGGGGTACCGGGCGATCCTGGTGATTTCTTCCCTGGTTTCAATTTGTTCTTATCACCCTCATGCAACAGAAGCCGGCGCGCCCCGAACTGCAGGGCATTAATGCGGTACGGGTGTTTTGCCTCGCAGGGGCGGCGCGCCGTCTGTTGACGGCGGGAATTTCTGTAACTTTAGATAGTATGGGTTTTGTGAACATATACCCGCCGTGTTTTCTGATGTCATCCATCAGGTGACATGTACCTTTTTCCTCCCTTTTTCCTGGAAGCATCACTCTGTCTTCTCGCAAATGTAGCTCCTCTTTTCATATGACGGCGCGCCTGTGGGCGGTTGGTCACAGGCTTGGTTTTAAATAAAATTGTGAGGGGCGAATTATCGATAATTAGATAGTTCGTGATTTAATATGAGTTTAAAAGAAACGTACTTCGCAAATTTAGGGAATGTAAAGAAGATGGATCCTGGCGCGGTAATCATCGATGTTACTCGCAGGGCAGGAAGCGTGCTATCTCCATCGTGGGATATGCTGAACGAGTATAAAGCGGGAAAGATGACCTGGGATGGATATATCTCAAGGTTTTTGCGGGAGATGGATAATCCTGTATCGAGAGCTGAGATGCTGAGGATAGGGGATCTCGCAAGGACCAAAGAGGTATATCTCGTATGCTTTGAGCGCATGGGCAATTGCCATCGTTTCTTGCTCGTGGATATGATCAAACGGGCCATGATAATTGAAGCATGCAGGCAGATGAATCTTGTGAAAGCAGGTTGTGATAATATCGCAAAAGCGCCGCGTGTGGAGGCATGATGAGCTTCGCGGAGTGAGATCATGACTCATAAATGCAAGTCGGGCCAGCACGCCTGGCTCTTCAGGGAAGATGCTGAGAAATGCTGCAATGGTTTCAGGCGCGTGCTGGTAATAGGGAAGGCGGGCACGGTCATGAAGGACTGTAACAACGTAGGATCAGAGCCTCTCCCGGGCGGAGTATTGTATGGTTACAAGTGGGTGCAGGTATGAACGCGCAGAATGAAACAAGACTTCCATGTGAGGGCAAAGGGTTCAGCTATCCTGTGGGTCACTGCAAGCCCCCGGTCGGGAATAATGAGAATGGGAATGCATGCAGCAGTTGTCCTTTGAGGTGAGATGTTCAATAATAAAGGGCATGTTCACATCCCTCTCCAGCCTGTCTATCAGCACGATAGCGACTATGACAGGTGCGCATGCGGAAGAAGGAAGCTTCGTTCGGACAGGATGTGCGGTTCGTGTCGTGATGAGGTGTTGTGATGTGTCTCAAGCTATCCTGCAATGGATAGCCTATTTTTCAGGTGTTGTTAATTTTTTTGTCACTGGAATCATGGCAGAGCTGAGTATTAATGGAGTGGATTAATGGAATAAATGAATAGAAAAGGTAGAGGATTTCAAGAGTTCATGGATAGATTGTGGATAGGAATCTTGTAAAGCGTTATGTATCCTCTACGTAATCAATAATTGGTATATGCTTAAATAGCATTTTTCCAAGATAATACCCAAATTAGCTCCAAAAGCATCAATAGATCCATCGTTACATAATATTTCTTTTTTATGCATCTTCATTCAGGGAACGACGCGCCGTCTGTTGACGGCGGAAAAATGGGGCTAAAGCCCGATCAGGGGGTGACCTTGCGCCGCCTGCGGGCGGGTGGATGATCCGGGCTGGATTTTAAATAAAATTATTGGGGGCGAATTAGCGAGGTATCGATAGTTCGGAGGATTAATATGAACAATAAGAAGTCTTGTAAAGAGTGCGGTGATAACCGTTTGCTCACCTATAATGAAGCAGTCAGAAATGGAACCCAGGTAGAGTACCGAAGCGTCGGGCTTTGCATACTATGCGGGAGCGTGGTTGAGCTATGAGACGGCAGTGCCCTAACTGTCATCAGGTATACGATACCGTGCTTGATAGGTTCAATGACAGACCCATCCAGGAACAGTTCCCGAACTCCAAACCGTGGGAACGTGAACAGTTGATAACCGGTATCTGCTCTGATAAGTGCTGGAATGAGTTCCTGGGTAATGAAGAGCCGGAGTAGTTGGTATTTTTTTTGCCAGCGGGTTACTGTAAGCTGAATGTATGGGGTTCTATTGTTTTTAGGTGGTCAGAAACTTTAGGAAAAAGACTTCGGGGTTATAGTTGGATCATCGCCAAAACTTTTTTGGAAAATTGACTTATCGATTCCGGGAATTATAGGTAAACATATTATCTATGTAAATTGTGTAAATGATTATATGGAAAATAATTTAAAACTTTCCACAAATTACATCATAAAATCGTTATTTGAGCAGGAATATTACTATTTCACAGTGCGTGAGCTTGCGGGTTTATTAAAAGTCCCTGTTGAAAAAGCGTATACTATTGTTGCAAGGCTCGAGGGTATAGGGTTTATTAAATCCGTAGAGAGGGGTAAGTATCTCTTGCTTGGTTTTGAACCAGAGCACGTTCTTTCAAATCCGTTTTTCATAGCGTCAAGGGTTGTTTATCCTTCATATGTGAGTTTCTGGAGCGCTCTGAATTTCTACGGCTTTACAGAACAGGTTCCGATCATGGTTTTTCTTGCATCTGCCAGGAAAAAGAAAGAGGTTGAGTTCAACAATTCCAGGTTCAAATATGTGTTAATTAATCCGGAGAAGTTTTTCGGATACAGGAAAGAGAGAATAGGAGAACTTGATTTCCTGATCGCAGAAGAAGAGAAGGCAGTCATTGACAGTCTTTATCTCCCTGAGAATGCAGGCGGAATGGCTGAGGTGATAAAAGCGGTTTATAATGCAAAAGATAAAATTGATCCTGAGAGACTATTTGAGTATGCATCAGCCATGAAGAACAGGAGCCTTTGCTCAAGATTAGGATACCTGCTTGAGAGATTCGGCGCTGATGCAGGGATGTTCTTAGAATGTTCGTCGAATGAGTACGTCAAGCTTGATCCGGCAACAAAAAAGAGCAAGGTCTGGGATAAGAAGTGGCATATTAATGTGAATATGAAAGAAGAAGAGATCCTTGGATGGAGGGAGACTTAGCATGCTGACGAGGAAGCAAATTGAAAAGATCGCCCTGAAGAACAGGGTATCGCTATTTACCCAGGAGAGGGACTACGTACAGGCAGTATACCTTAGCCTTCTGTATTCGAAGACAATTGGTTTAATATTCAAGGGCGGTACTTGCCTTCGAATTGCTTACAGCTCACCGAGGTATTCTGAGGATCTGGATTTTAACTCAAATCTTGACGAAGATGAGGCATATAAAACGCTGGAAACAGCAGTAAAAGAGCTTGAGTATTTCGGCATCAGGGCACAGATCAGGAACAAGAGGATGTCACGGTCAGGATTTGGCTTTGCCCTGAGCTATATGGGGCCGCTATACGAAGGAAGGGATATTACCAAAGGTATGGTAAGAATTGATGTTAGTTTGAGAGGGGAGAACGTATCTGAAGAAAGA
>JBAQLI010000175.1:0-4285 GCA_049301735.1 Candidatus Methanoperedens sp. | reverse complement strand
ATAATAAAACCGGAAAGTGGCATTTCGATGTTGAAGTAAATATCAATAGAGTGATTTCTGATGAGACTGATGGGGTTTCAAAATTAGAATATGATCCTGAGATTAAGAAAAGACTTGGAAAAATGCTTGAAGTGAGTGATTATTTTGATATTGAAGTATGGAATCATGATGTCAGAAATCCCCATAAACCGAAACTCGTAGCTGTGAACTATAATGATATTAAAGGTTCTGAAGATAAAGTTCCTGAATCGATTAAAGAGATAATTGAGAAAGAAGGGGCATCATTTAGAACAAAAAAGAATTTGATATATGTGCTGGTTCCAAGAGAGGATAGAATCTCAAAGTTAATAGAAGCCTCTAAACGATTTATTGCTATCAGAGAAATTAAAGGTTCTATAAAGTCGAAGCCTGAATTGAAAACATATAGTTCAAAAATCGAGGAACTCCTGAAAGAAAGTGAGTCAAATCTAAACGCTTCGATAGAATTGTGCTATTCTCTGATCTATTATCCACATGGAACTGTAATAAAAAACCTTGTTGTTCAGGATGGATATGAGGGAGCAAAGAACCTGCCAGATAAGATTTATATGGCACTTGTAAAAGCTCAAAAGATAGTGGAAAAGCTTGCCCCAATATACATTGTTGATAAGATTCTGGGATCTAAATCTGAAATAACCGTCAATGAAATTCATGCAAATTTTGAAGAATCTCCTTCGTATCTTTTGCCAAAAAATAAGCAGGTATTATACGATGCGATATCTGAAGGATTGGTTAATAAATTGTTCGGTTTATATATAGGTGGAATTGGTGACATTCTTTCGATTTCAGAATCTAATTACGAAAAAATTGGAACAAATTTTTATTTTAATAGAAAACCGGCATCCGGCCCAAAGGATGCCTATTATATTCTTCCTAAAGAAAGAGCCGAAGCAATTGAGACTAAATTGAACAGTTTTTCAGATAAAGGAAAAGTGGAAGTAACTGGAAGTGGAAGTGGATTTAAATATGGCGTTGATGATGGAGGTACAGACGGTTTGAAGGGTAAGGCGAGGATACGCCAACCTGATTTTGTAGATATTTCGGACATATCAAAAATTGGTGAATATAAGGAGTGGGAAATCCAGAATATGGGCTTCACTTTTTCGAATGTGAGGGTATTTCCGCAACTTCAAACCAAACTGAGTTTGATTTTGTTGGGGATATCGAATGTTAAGCACTCTGTTAATATTTCAAGTGAGAAAATGAGTTTAACAATTAATGACGCCGATATTTCTGATTTGAATAGCTTGATGGAGATTCTATTTAAGATATCAAATATGTTTGCGGATGACCTTAAGGCACATCTAGAGTTATCTTTTGGTAGCGAATTAAAAATAGATGAAGACCTGGTGGATAATTTTGGTCAATTAAAAGCATTGGGCGATGTTCTTAAATTTAACTCGAAATTGAAAAAATAAACTCAGGTGGCTCAATTGAAAAATTATCTCAGCAAAGATAGAGTTCATTATTCCATCTTTTTAAAAGATGGGAAAAATCGGTCTGTCCAATTAAAAGAGCATATTGATGGGTTGAACAAGCATTTTTCAAATAACATCGGAGTAATATATTCATGGCGCGCTGAAATCATTCAGAAATTTCTGGATTCATTAATAAAGAAATATCATGATGACCTTAAAAATAGGGTGAAATCCTATCAAACCGTATTTGATGGTGATGTTTTCACTCTGGATTTTAATAAATCAAAATGGAATAATGAATACAGGCTTACAACTGAGATCTCAATGAAATTGCTTCTTGCAATACGGCTTACCTCAAGCATAGAGCAAAGACAGCGTGTTGAAGAAGCGCTTGAAATTATTCATTCTATGTCTGATGAAGAGGTATCGTTCTGGGCATGGAAGATACTGAGTTTGAAAAGCAGGGCATTGAATGGATTTAAAGCGATGTATTTATGAATACTTTCACACCGCGTGGTAAATCTATAATATAAAATACACCAATATATTAAATATCAATTGAGTCAATAAAGCATGGAACTAAAAAAGGAGGATTGAAATTGGAAATTTCGGATGCGATCCTTGTAGCAGTCAAGGAAGCAGGAGACAATGTACTTGGAAGGACATCTATTCAAAAGCTTATTTATTTTCTTTCAATTTTTGGGAAAGTAGATGTGAAATACCGTCCGCATTATTATGGTCCTTATAGCTCTGATGTCGCAGGCTCTATCCAAATGTTATCTTCACTTGATTTTCTGGATGAGAAAGTGGAGACCCAGCAATCTACGGGTTATTCTGTTCCTGAAAACTGGAGAAGGTATCTCTATTCAATATCAAAAGATGGGGGACAGATCATTGCGCAATTAAAGGAATCAAATGAAAAAGAGTATAATGAAATATCCAGGATAATAAGCCAATTTGAAACCGTAAATTACAATCCAGAGGTTCTATCATGGGCTGCTAAGGTAAATTATATCATTTCAAAAAAAGGGGCATCAATGACCCCTGAAGCTATCATAAATACGGCTGGCTCTTTTGGCTGGAAACTTACAGAAGAACAGGTGGATTCGGCTATTGAAATATTAAAAAATCTCAATCTGTGTAAGTAATTTCATGCCAGATAATATTAAATTCATACGCGATCCGATTTATGGATTCGTCGAGCTTAAGAATTCCGAAATTAAATTGTTGGATTCTCCTTTTTTGCAGAGATTAAGAAGAATAAAACAACTTGGAAATACTCATCTTGTTTATCCCAGCGCATGTCATACCCGATTTGAACATTCATTAGGGGTATTGCATGTGGCAAACAGGATGGCTCATCAAATAAAATTGCCTACCAGCCAGATTAGAGTTGTCAGATATGCAGCAATGCTTCATGATATTGGACATGGTCCTTTATCCCACAATTTTGAAGATATTATTAAAACAGCTGATGGTGAAAAAGTTTCGCATGAAGATATAGCTAAAAAAATAATAAAAGAGGATAGACTTATAGGTCAAGTACTGGGCAGGGATAAAGAATCTGTTTTAGAACTATTTGATGAGGAAAATGAAACCGCGACCAAAGAGATCATTTCAAGTAATATCGATGCTGATAAATTGGATTATCTGCGGCGGGATTCATATCATACAGGTGTTGCATATGGCACATTTGATCTGGAGAGGATACTTCATACAATCAGCGAGAAGGAAGAGGCTGACCGTTCTTATCTAACGATTTTATGGAAGGGAACCGATGCTTTAGAAAATTACAGGTTAGCTCGTTATTTAATGCATACACAGGTTTATCAGCATCATGTGAGGGCAATTTCGGATAGCATGTTCCGGAGGGCAGTTGAAATTGCAAAAAGGGAAGAGACGCTGGATCCTGATTTATTTGAGATAGAAAATGAAAATTTCTTGAAACATTTCTTATCAATGGACGATGTAAGGTTTTACGACATGATATTATTTAATTCAAAACCAGAAAATAATGACTATAAATTGATTAATTGGCTTGAAACCAGAAATCTTTTAAAAAGAGGATATGAAGTCAATGTTAGGAATTTAGGTGTCTCGGAAAAGAGTAAAATCATCCGGATGAAACCTTCAGACTTTGGTAGATATGAAGAGAAACTTGCCAGTGAAGCAAATTGCGATAAAGACCTTGTCATCATTTATAAACAGGAAATAGAGAATGCACTTTACAAATCATCGTATGAATACTTGAAAGAAAATAAAACTCCGTTCATAGTTCAGGATGAGAATGGAAATATACACGATCTTGATGAAGTGTCATTGATTCATAGCTCTTCAGAACCTTTATTGAAGTTTTATATTTTTTGTCCTGAAGAAGCAAAGGAAACTATCAGGAAAATAGCAGGAGATGTCTTATATGGCGGATGAAAAAAGAACCCTCATCGAAACCTTCCTCCCTGTCGAGGAAATCTCCGAAGAAGCCATGAAAGAGAAAATGGGAACCGCAAAGCCAAGAACGTTCGAAATGCATTATTGGTGGACGCGAAAGCCACTAGTAACGGCAAGAGCTGCAGTGCTTGGTGCGCTTCTTCCTTCAAATTATGAGATTTCTGATTTTAAAAAGCTGCTTGGATTGGATAGAGATGAACGAGCTCATAATTACGACATTAATCCAGCACAACTTGAAAAGTTAAAGCAAGAGTACGCTCATGTAAATGAAAACGTTGCTATATGATTATCGTAATTCATAGTGTTAAAATTATATAAATCTGTATAAGGTTGTATATATCTTTGCTTGATTCTATATTGCAAACTGATCCGGACAAAAA
>JBAQLI010000174.1:0-37733 GCA_049301735.1 Candidatus Methanoperedens sp. | reverse complement strand
CGAGTTTAATACTCAAGGACACATTGGTCTGCTCTGCTTATACCAGATATATTAATAAAACAGGGCAACCAATATTAATTTTTTCATGTTCATTTATGAACCGCAGTTCATAGCTGACTCTGTGGTTCATTCGGAAATGTAATATTGATTGATTTTTCGGATAGGCTCTAAATCGAATCTATTAATTAATAGCCCATTTGCTCTAAAACAGCAAAACAATGTACCGGTATATATCGAATTCGGAGATAAAATAGAAAGACCATATACAGAAGGTGAAATTAAAGAATCATGACCTCAAAGAATGAGCCATTTCAAATTTTGTTGATAATTATCTTAATATGCTTGCAATATATTACCTTAAAAGGGTGTATGATTAATTATGTTAAAGTTTACACAATTAGATATAAGCAAAAAAAAAAGCTTCAAATCTTAATTATTAACGAATTGCAGGAAGCTTTTTAAATGGAAAAATGCTTTATGTTCATAGATTTGTATAAAGTTATCATCAAATGTGAAATTAGATGTCTAAAACACAATTAATTATCAAGAATTTTTTTATTAAAACGGAACAGAACAAAAGAGAAATTATATTTTGGGCGATTATTACCTTCATAATTACTTTCCTTTTATCACATTATTTATTCGAGCCTGGAATTAATTATATAGACGATCAGTTCAGTCCAAAGCCAATTATTTTGTCTAACGTTTTAGCATTAAATAATGTTGAAAATTCAAATATTAAGGTTCTTAACGAAAATCTTTCAGAATATAATGCTACTTTGGAAAATGTTTCTATCTATTTATCTTTGGGCAATCCTTCTACATTGATATATGTATTAGACTCTGAAAAACTAAAGGATGATTACAAACGGATTGAATTTGTCACATTTGATAAAAAACTTTGTACAGGTTGTACTATATATAATTTCTTAGTAATGAATAAAGGAAATAAAAGAGCAGATAAAGTTATTATTGACATTAAAACATCATCTGAATCTGTGGTATTATATGATAATCCAAAAATGGTTCGGAAAGAATGTGGGGGGTACTTGGAACAAAAAGGATGTTATATTATTATTGAAACCATAAATGAAGGAGAAGAAGTTGGTTTTGGCCTGTTTACTAAAGAATTATCAAATTTGATGATTACTTCATGCATAGTAGATGGAAAATATCCCTGTGATATTCGATTATTAAGAACAAAAATTACACAAATAAATACACAAACAGATGTACTCTTTCTTGCCGATGAAAAAGTTGATTTTCCAATATTTGAGAATCTTTCATCTACGAATAATATTTATTATTTTAATTTTAGCCAATTTAAGTTTATAAAAGTGGAAGTCCCATCAGAACGTTTGGAGCGTAAATAAAAATAGGGGCAAAATGATAAGGCAAATATCCCTATTTATAGCTTGATACTCAAGCTATTACCTCTATGCTATCTGTTTTTCTCTTTTTCGATATGCGAAGCGTGCTTAATTCTCTTTTTATGCTTAGAAAAGTAAACATCAAATCAAAATCACCATGCTCAGAGTATAAACAGGATTCTTTGACCTTCTCGGTTGATGATTTTAAAAAATCTCCATCCTTATTTTTATCCAGACTTAGCAAAGATTTAATATATGTTTCTGTATCCATCGGTTTTAATTCTGGATTTAATACTCGGCAGTGGTCATACTTCCAATCCTGAACCGATTAACAATTCACCGATTCCTGTACCACTCAATCGTATTCTTCAGACCTTTATTCATATCGTATTCCGGTTTAAACCCGATCTTACTTATTTCTGTAATATCAGCGACACTATGCTTGATATCCCCGCTTCTTTCTTTTTCATTTACAATAGTTGATTTTGAGTTGGTTTGCTTTATGATCTTTTCTGCAATTTCATTAATTGAAGTGGCAATGCCATTAGCAACATTAAATGTCTTCCCATCTCCCTTTGGCATCACTAATTCATTTGCATGAACAACATCATTGACAAAAACAAAATCACGCGTTTGCATTCCATCACCATATATCCGGATTTTCTGGTTCTTCAAAGCCTTTTGTAAAAAGATGGGGATTGCAGCAGCATATGGCGATGTCGGATCTTGTCCCGGGCCGTAAACGTTAAAATAGCGCAAAGAAGTGGTTTTCAGCCCATGCTCTTCAAAATATATTCTCGCAGCATATTCACAATCAAGCTTGGAAATGGCATAAGGAGATTTTGGAACAGGGATCATGATCTCTTTTTTGGGAAGCTCAAGCGAGTCACCATAAACTGCTGCCGATGATGCAAGGATCACTTTTTTGACATTTCCGGATATAGCTGCCTCCAGGATATTGAATGTGCCTATAGTATTGATCTCTATTGTCCTGGCAGGATTTTTCATGCTCTCAACAACCGAAACAAGAGCAGCTTCATGGAAAATATAATCAATGTCTGTTATTGCTTTTTTCAGCAATTCCATGTCCCGGACATCCCCTTCTATCAATTCAAAATTTTTATTTTCTAAAAACGGAGAAATATTTCTTTTCTTAGTATTGATATCATAGGTCGGGTCAAAATTGTCAAGGCATATTGTTTCATATCCGCATTCAAGTAAATGCCGGATGATATGTGAACCGATGAACCCAGCTCCGCCTGTTACGAGACATTTCATTGCTGCTAAAGATGGGGTGGATATTATTTATATATAATCTTAACAAAACTGTTTTGAATCTGAACATGGTGGAGTAATATTAATAGTGGAGTAATATTAATATGCTCATGCTCTCAGTGATTACCTGAACAGATAGGGATAGAAAAATGAGTTCAAAAAAAAAGAATATTAAATTAAAGAAAGTTGAAAAGAAATCTTCCATTAAATTAAGTATTTATGTTATAATCGGTATGCTTCTACTTCTTGCACTGATTTATTATCTTATCCCGAAGGGAAACGATAGCAATAAATGGACTGTGAGTGATAAAGGAATTCTCTCGTATCCTGAAAACAGGGGCAAGGTTGATGTCAAAATCCTGAAAACCGAATCCGGACCTGATTATATCCTCAAAAACATTTCTTTTCCGAGCAAGGATTATAATGTCGAAGGACTTCTTCGCATTCCTGTTGCAGAAAAAAAAGTACCCGGGGTTGTGATCCTGCCCGGAGCTACTGTCCCGAAGGAAGGAACACAAACTCTTGCCGAAATTTTTTCCAACATGGGATATGCAAGCATCGGAATAGAACAGCGAAACCGCGGTGGAGTGGATATGGATTATGATTATGGCCTCTGGAAAAAGGGATTAGAACCTGTGGAACATAAAATGGTATTTGATGCCCTGCGGGCTGTGGATGTGTTAAGGCAGGAGCCATCGATTGATCCTGATAGGATAGCAATTGTGGGTGAGAGCAATGGAGGGCGTTTTGCTATAATTGCAGCAGCAATTGACCCTGGAATAACAGGTGTGATCGGGATAAGCACAAGCGGTTATGACATCGAGTCACAAATTAGTGATATAGGGGATGAGAATATCATACGGTTCTATCGCTCAATCGATCCTGAAACCTATCTTGGGTCTATTCCCCCAAGAAAATTCGTGATGATCCATTCTGTAAATGACACAATTATTCCTGTACAGCTTGCCCGGAAGACATTTGAGAAAGCTAAAGAGCCAAAGCAGTTTTATACGGTAACCACCGGAACCCACGGATATAGTGAGGGTATGAAAGAGCCGCTGGAGAATGAATTAAAGCGTATATTCAATGAATAATTCTTTCCGATACATGCTTGATGCTGAAAAACTGTGCGGGAATCAAACTATAAACTATAAATATAAACGCGCTTTTGAGCTTGCAGCTAAAAAATCACGCACAAGCTTTGCTCCAAGGACTGCCGTTCCCCCTGAATCGTAAGCAGGGGCGATCTCGACAAGGTCAAAACCTACAATCTGGGGTGCTAAGCATGATATTACGTCCCTGACATCACGCGGTGTTATCCCATAGGGTTCCGGGGTGCCAAGAGCAGGTGCATAAGCAGGGTCGATCGCATCCATATCTACAGATAGATAAACCGGTCCCTTGATGTAATCGCGAAATTCAGAAATAATTTTTTCAATGCCTGTTGAATAAACATCTTCCGCAGTGAACATTTTTATTTTATTTTCACTGACATACTTATATTCTTCGCGGGTTCCGCTCCTTATACCTATTGAAACATATTTTTGTGTCAAATCATCAATTACATGCCTTGATATGCATGCATGGCTGTTCTTCTCACCGTGAAATTCCTCTCTCAGATCCATATGCGCATCAAGAACCACAAATCCCAGTTCCGGGTATTTATTTTTACAGGCTTTTACAAATGGATATGAAAGAGAATGTTCGCCGCCAAGCATTACAGGGATCTTCCCGTCGTTGACATATTTATCGGCATATTTTGAAATCGCAAAAAGAGTATCATCGATATTTTTAGCGACTTCAAGGTTGCCAGCATCATGGATGTCCACATCTGCAAGGTCAAGATCAAAAAAACTACTATAAGTCTCAAAATTATACGATGCTGCCCTCATTTCATCAGGCGCAAGCCTGCTTCCAAGCCTGTAGCTTGAGGTACCGTCAAACGGCACCCCACAAATCACATAACTGGCTTTTTCGTACTCGGAATTGGCATCTGCAAAAAGAGCCTGATGCATTTAAGTACGTATGTCTATTTTCATTTTACCCATGGCGACCAGATATGAAATATCTTTTCCGACTTCAATCAGTCCCTTATATTCTTCGGGTATTTTGAGCTCAAGTGTGGAATAGTCGGCGTTATCCATTATCTGGCATACATCGCCTTTTATAGCCAGGACCTGTCCATTCTTCCTTTCTACGACAGGGACATACGTCTTATCCGTAACTGGCTGCACGATTGAGCGTTTTGTACCGTCAAAAATGCCTATGGCATCGATCCTTGCTTTTGCTGAACCATGTTTTCCCGTTTTTGCATGAGAAATGCTTTTGATGACACAGGGTTCATCATCAATTAAGACATATTTTCCTTCTTTTAATGTCCGAACTTCAACTTGATCCTTCATTGTTAATCTCCTTTCCTCATGATAGCTTCTTATATATTAAACCTTTCTAAATGTATATATTTATATTTATTACTATATTTCATGCTCTTGAGGCCACATAACAACATATTTAAAGATTATTAAATCTTACGAAAACTCTTTCATAATTGGGTATGATTTTATTTCTTTTAGAATTGGCACTTGACAAGACATTACATCAATAACATAACTATATCACTTTTAAGTATTATTAAGCCGGATAATGTCAAAGTATGACTCTAAATTCTATGATTTTTTCATGCATCCCGATAGCCCCGAATTAATGGCAGCAGAGGCGAAAAAGTATGGCTATTCCGGTATAGTTGTTACGAACCTGAAAAATGAAAGTATCATTCTTCCGGATGATTTTTCCATATACAAAGGTGTCGAGATCCAGGCAAAGTCATCAAGGATCAGGGAAGAAATAAAGAAACACAGGGACTCAAATCTTATTTTGCTTGTCAGGGGAGGAGAAGAAGACATAAATCGTGCAGCTGTGGAATCAGAGGGTCTTGACATACTTTTGCAACCATCTGAATTTAATAATGTGCTTGCTAAAGCTGCGAGTGATAATTCCATAGCTATCGGTTTTAACCTTGGTTTACTCATAAGTCTAAGGGGAGATGCGCGCGTCAGGGAATTAAAGAATATGAGGATAATTCTTAAACATGCAAGGAAATACAAACTCAAAATGATCCTCACAAGTGATTCCGGTTCAGTTTATGACCTTCGTTCCCCGAGGGAAATGGTTGCAATTTCAAGCCTTTTCGGGATGACACCTTTCGAAGCCATTGACTCAATGAGTGCAACACCAGAAAGTATACTTCGAAGAAAAAGCCCTGATTATATCAAGGAAGGCATTGAAATAATATGAAAACCATGCCCATCTTGCGTGAAAAAAAGAGATATATCGCGTTTGAAATTAATTCAGAGAAGACAATAAACAGGCAGGAACTGGTCAGAGAGATATCGAATTCAATAATTTCTTTGTTTGGAGATAAAGGAGCAAGTGAGATAAATCCCTCGCTCATGTCTTTTGAGGGAAGATTCGGGATCCTTCGATGCGCCCGGGAAAAAACAAATGAAACAAGGACAGGTCTTGCCTGCATCAATAATATTCACGGAATACGCGTTTCAATTCTCGTACTTGGCATATCCGGTACTATTAAAGGTGCAACGGAAAAGTTTATACAACAATCACTCGTTAAAGAGTCAGAACCCGAAAAAAGGATAAAGGAATAACAGAATATAGGAAATTACGGTTTTTCAATTAAGGAGATGATATAATGCAAATGGCACCACAAATGGGATATGACAGGGCAATAACTGTTTTTAGTCCTGATGGAAGATTATTTCAGGTAGAATATGCTCGTGAAGCGGTTAAACGCGGAACAACGGCAGTTGGAGTAAAGGCCGTGGATGGGGTGGCACTTCTGGTCGATAAGCGTGTTACGAGTAAATTACTTGAAGCGGAATCAATTGAAAAAATATTCCAGATTGATGATCATATAGGAGCTGCCACATCAGGTCTTGTTGCAGATGCCAGGGCGCTCATTGATCGCGCCCGCGTTGAAGCTCAGATAAATAAAGTTACTTATGATGAACTCATAGGTGTTGAGGTCCTCTCCAAAAAAATCTGCGACTTCAAACAATCATATACACAATACGGTGGTGTCAGGCCTTTCGGGACAGCTCTCCTTATCGCAGGAGTTGATGACCATCGTGCGCGCCTTTTTGAAACAGACCCGAGCGGTGCCCTGCTTGAATATAAGGCCACAAGCATTGGTTCGGGAAGAACAGAGACCATGGAGGTCTTTGAGAAAAAGTATACTGATGATATAAAACTGGAAGATGCAATTATCCTTGGCCTGGATGCACTTCACAGCACGACGGAGGGGGTTTTTAACGCATCTACTATCGAAGTCGGTATAATTGAACTTTCAACCAGGAAATTCAGGAAACTCACCCCATCGGAAGTGGAGAAATACGTGGAACGGGTAATAAAGATGCACGCCTCCGAAACAAAGGGAAAGGATAAGAAAAAGAAGACAGAAGAGTGAGGAAAATATGGTCACTCTTGATGAGTCCATAATTGCGCGTCTTAGGACTCACGGAAAAACTTTTGAGGTTTTTGTAGAACCTGAGGGAGCGCTGGCATATAAAAAAGGCGACCCCGTGAAGATCGAGAATATCCTGGCAGTAGAAGAAGTCTTCGAAGATGCCAAGAATGGTGACAGGCCAAATGAACAGGATGTTATTAATGCTTTCGGGACGACCGATGCGTTGAAGATCGCGGAAAAAATAATCACGGACGGAGAGCTTCATCTTACAACCGAACAGAAAAAGAAGATACAGGATGAAAAAAGGCATCGTGTAATAAGCATCATTGCGACCAATGCCATCAATCCCCAGACAAAAGGTCCGCATCCACCTGCACGTATCGAAGCTGCTATGAATGAAGCTGGCGTGCATATCGACCCAATGAAAAACGTGGATGAACTTGTAGAGATCGCGATGAAAGCGATAAGACCTATCATCCCGATACGATTTGAGGAAGTAAAGATCGCTATTAAGCTTCCGGCAGAATACGCAGTAAAAGCGTATGGAAGTGTTGCAGGATTTGGAACCCTGACTAAGCAGGAATGGCAAAATGACGGCTCCTGGATCGGTGTTTTAACTATTCCGGCGGGAAGACAGGATGAATTGTACAGCCTCCTGAACAGGCTGACAAAAGGGAGTGCGGAGACAAAGTTCTTAAAGTGATGTAAATGGATAAAAAATTAGTAATTCCGGGTGAATTCTTATCAGATGATGTAAAGCTTGCTGATGAGGGTACATATGTTGAAGATAGTAAAGTATTTTCATCTGTCTTTGGTATAGCATCATTGAAAAACCATATCAAAGTCGTACCGCTGTCAGGGAAATATATACCCAGACAGGGCGACCTTATTATAGGTATAATAAGCGAAGTCTCTTTTTCGAACTGGATAGTTGATATTCGGTCCCCTTATGAGGGTTTACTGCATATATCCGAATTTCCAAGACGAATAGATAACTCGGAAATGTCAAAATATCTTAAAGTCGGTGATTCAATAATGACGCTTGTTAAGGACGTTGACCAGAGCATGAAGGTCGAACTTACATTGAATGACCAGAGACTGAGGCAGATAAAAGATGGCCGGATCATCGAAGTAACACCTTCCAAGGTGCCAAGATTAATAGGCAGAAGCGGCTCGATGATCGCTATGCTGAAAAATGAGACTAACTGCAATATATTTATCGGGCAAAATGGCAGGGTATGGCTTACAGGCAAAGATAAGAATCTCGATCTTGCAGTACGGACGATCCAGAAAATCGAAAAAGAATCTCATATTCCGGGTTTGACAGACAGGATAGTCAACTTCTTGAAAGAAGCAAAAGGGATACCGGTCAAACAACAGGTAAAAAAGAAAGCGAGAAAAGAAGAGGCTAAGGAGCACGAACAGGAACCTGCAGAAGAAACTGCCAGAGGCGAAAAAGGAACCGAAGAGACGGTCATGGAAGATGCAGGAGAACCTGAGAACATTGAAGAGAATAAATCCGGTGGGATTCTGGATGAACTGCTGGATAAATAATATGTCTTGTATGAAATTATAAGGAACGAGGAAGAAAGAGAAGAGGAATCTTATGGTAAAACCAGAAAAGTTAATTGAAAACGGTATTCGCCTTGATGGCAGAAAACCAGATGAAATAAGACCCATCAAAATAAAGGTGGGCGTTTTGAATAGGGCTGACGGTTCATGTTATTTTGAATTCGGAGGGAACAAGGTAATTGCAGCAGTATACGGGCCTCGGGAAGTACATCCCAGACACCAGCAGAAATCAACAAGCGCAGTTGTTCGGTACAGATATAATATGGCATCGTTCTCAGTTGAAGAACGAAAACGCCCCGGACCTGACAGGAGAAGCATTGAAGTCTCAAAGGTGAGCAGGGAAGCCCTGGAACCTGTTATATTCCAGGAATATTTCCCCCGTTCAGCCATAGATATCTTCGTAGAAGTCCTCCAGGCTGATGCAGGCACAAGGACGGCAGGAATTAATGCCGCGTCCATAGCTCTTGCAGATGCGGGTATACCAATGAAAAGCCTGGTTTCGGCCTGCGCGGTTGGTAAAGTCGATGATACCCTTGTTCTTGACCTGAATAAAGATGAAGATAACTACGGGCAGGCTGATATGCCAATTGCCATGACTCCGGATGGAAAGATCACACTATTACAGATGGATGGTCATCTTACCAGGGATGAATTCAGGGAAGGGCTTGAAATGGCAAAGAAAGGATGTCTTGAGATAGCGCAATTGCAAAGAGCCGCACTCATGGAAAAATATTCCTCCCTGATGGAAGGTGAAGTCAATGAGTAATGAAATAATGTCCGAACTTCGTAAAGATTATATCTATAATCTAATGATCAAGGGAGAAAGAGAGGATGGGCGAAAATTTGACGAGTACAGGGAGATAACAATTGACACAAATGTTATTGAAAAGGCAGAGGGCTCCGCACGCGTCAAACTCGGGGATACACATGTGGTCGTCGGGGTTAAGATCCAGACTGGCACACCTTTCCCTGACACACCCGATAAAGGCGTGATCATTACAAATCTTGAACTAATCCCTCTTGCTTCACCTGTATTTGAATCGGGCCCGCCAAGGGAAGATGCCATAGAACTTGCCAGGGTAGTTGACAGGGGCATCCGTGAATCCGAATCCATTGACCTTTCCAAACTGTGTATAACACCCGGAGAAAAAGTATGGATGGTTTTCATTGATGTCCATGTCCTTGATGATGGCGGAAACATCATGGATGCTGCATCCCTGGGCGCCATAGCAGCTTTAATGACCGCAAAATTACCAGCACAAAAGTTCGGCGTGGGAGAAGACACGCCTGTTCCCATGAGGGATGTGCCAGTGGCCGTAACTGCGGTTGAGATCGGCGGGGCCATCATGCTTGATCCCTCACTCGATGAACAAAGCATATCCGGAACAAAACTGACCGTTATTTCCAACCAGGATGGCGGCTTATCAGGCATGCAAAAGAGCGGCGTTTCGCCACTTACAACTGAACAGATAAATTATATAGTGGATATTTCAATTGAGAAGGCAAAAGAATTAAGAGAAAAATTCCTGGAGATATAATCATGGCTAAAATCAGTTCAAAAGGACATAAATCAAGATCCGCCGGAAGATTTGGTGTAAGATACGGAACAAAGGCCCGAAAACTTGTGGGCGATAGTGAAGAGAAAATGCGGGCCGAATATACATGTTCTAAATGCGGCGCAAAGAAAATATCTAGGATCGGTACAGGCATATGGCAGTGCTCCAAATGTGAACACACATTCGCTGGTGGCTCATATGTTCCGCAAAGTCCGGCACACATGACAGTCTTAAGAGCAGTTCAAGCTGTAAAAGCTGAAATTAATAAACAATTAGCTTCAGCAAGATAAGGATACAGTATGGTTTATAAATGTACCCGTTGCAAGCGGGCAGTGGAGATAGATTATGAATATAGCGGCGTCCGTTGCCCTTATTGCGGCCATCGAATCCTTGTCAAGGAAAGACCTGTACTTGTAAAACAGGTCAAAGCCGAATGATCATTACCACTGCACGAAAACCATCATCAAAAACACGAATATTCTGCAAACATTTAGGCAGGTTCACGGGCTGGAAATATGTGACCCGAGGAAAAGCCAGCCTGCAGGAGTTTGCAGATAAATCTTTTTTATTAGTAGGTGAATACAAAGGAAACCCTGGCAGTTTTAGTTTTTTTTTTAAAGAAAAATGTGTTCTCTCAATTCGTGCCAATGTATCACTCGATAAAGATATCGGTATTGGGATTGAACCTGTAATACAGGGAAATAATTCCCTTGCGCTTGATCTTGGTAAAGTGACAGGATTGAGAACAGGAACAGGAACTGGAGAAAAATCAAAAAGGATTATTATGGTCGATGATAATATTGAATTTACAAGTGATGGTGAATCCTATATCAAATTAAAAGTACTGGAAGTACGAGGCGAAGGCAGTGTTTGATCTATTCAAGAAAGAAGAAATCAATTCCCTGAAAGCAAGAATATCACAGCTTGAGGAAGAGAACAGGATACTCACCCTGCAGCTTGGGAAAAAAGATGAAAAAGCAAAAAAAACGATCACAATAAAACAGGATGTTGACCGGGAATTAAATGAAGCCATAAATAAGATATCTTCACTTACTAACGAGATACAGGCGCTGAAAAAAGAAACATCACAGGAGTTTAAATTCAGGCTATCCGAAAGCATGTCAAAAAACAGGCTTGAGGAAATAATTTTCTTTATTAGCGCAATGAAGTCGAAGATTTCGACATTGATAACAGTTTACCTGGAAAAAGATAAGGCGGTCGGGGATGTGGCAAGAGAAACGGCAAACCTTTTTGACAGTTCAGCTTTGCATCTTATTGAAAAAATAGAATCATCCACTGGAAAAATAATTCTTTACGATACCAACCGGATCGTTAACCTGGTAATAATACCGGTTTTTCCAATCCTTACTTCAGAATGTGTTCTGGGCACACAATTCGACCTTGAACCTTTAAAACAGAATCTTGAATATGAAAAAATACTTGTTGTCAATACCCATGCAGGTGAGACCATTATAGGAATTGTCGAAGCTGATACTTTTGTGGAACATGAGATCGTAAGAAGCAGTGTTATGGGGAAACATAAACAGGGAGGATGGAGCCAGAAGCGATTCCAGAGCCTGGTTGAAGAGGATGTCAAACATCATGCGAATAAGGTGAGGTCTGCACTTGATCCGATTCTTTCAAAGCATAAGGATATTCAATATGTCCTTGCAGGCGGAGAGGGTAAATTGATTAAAATGATAATGGAAGGATATGATTTTCCCCTGGTTATGAAGAGTATGGATACAATTTCAAATGGGAATGTTGATCAGGTTTTGAGGGATGTATTGGCAGTCAGGTGTTACTGGATTTAACACCAGGAACAGTTAACCTGCCATGTATAAATACGAGAATGCAAATAGTTATAGTATCCCGGGGATAAAAAAAATTGAATCAAAAAAAGGATATCCAAATAGATGAAGAGGTCTTAAAGAATACTACTAAATGCAATAAAGATTTTTCCTGCCTATCGGATATAAAAAATAACCTTTGCAAGGTTGAACTTAATATCGATAATAAAATACATTTTGTGAAATGCCTGAGCGATGAACCCTGTAATTACAGGATATCGTTTGGTTATTCTTTCGTTTGTATATGTCCTGTGAGGAAAGAACTTTTTAATCGCTATAATATCTGAATTTCAGGATATACACAGCTTTACCTTGAATATGACTCAAGAACTGTGAAGCCCCGAATATAAAAATATATATGTATCGAGTCTTATTAGACGATTAATAATGCGAAATGAGATGCAAGAATGACAAAAAAGATCAAACTCTCTGAACTTGGAAGCCTGCTTGGTGGCGATATTGAAGCCCTTGAAGGAGTAAAAATAGAAGGTGATGTTGAAATAGACCTCGGACAAATGGGTATGAATCCCCAGATGGCATACGCGTTAGGCCATGAAACCGCGCAGATGGCTCTCCACTTGATGAATATTTCAAGAATATTGGGTTATCCCATTGACCAGGTGTTAGGAGGACAACAGGTTGCAGCTCCAAAGAAGTTAAGCAAGTTGATCGAGTCGAAATTCAGCGTTGGAAAGATAGAGGAATGGAAAACTCCTATCCAGGAAGTCGTGCTGGGAGCAACTTCATCAGATGGTGGAAGCAGAAAGAGTACAATAACACTTGGCGGGGAAAAATCCCTCCCTTATTATTTTGACAGTCCGATGCCACATCGCAATCACATCACTATGGATGTTTTTGACATGCCCATTAACATGGCAAAAGCGGTAAAATCCAACTATGAGGACGTTATCAACAGCCCCGCAGAATGGGCAAAGAAAGTCGTCCGGGATTTCGGCGCGGATATGGTCACAATTCATCTTATCAGTACTGATCCTAACATCAAGGACACATCCCCGGCGCAAGCTGCAAAAACCGTGGAAGAGGTCCTGCAGGCAGTGGATGTGCCTATTGTTATCGGCGGTTCGGGTAACCCTGAAAAAGACCCTGCTGTTCTTGAGAAAGCGGCTGAGGTCGCTGAAGGCGAACGATGCATTCTTGCATCAGCCAGTTTGAACCTTGATTACGCAAGGATTGCTGAGGCGGCTAAGAAATATAATCATGTTGTACTTTCATGGACGCAGCTTGAGATAAACGCACAAAAAGAACTTAACCGAAAGCTTATGAAACAGTGCGGTGTGGCGCGCGAAAATATATTGATGGATCCGACGACTGCAGCTCTTGGATACGGGCTTGATTATGCTTACACGAATATGGAAAGGATAAGGCTTGCAGGTTTATCCGGTGATACTGAACTGAATTTCCCCATGTCAAGCGGTACCACAAATGCCTGGGGAGCGCGTGAAGCATGGATGACAGCGTCACCTTTGAAGGAAGATTCTGACTGGGGACCTCGTGAGTATCGAGGACCTATCTGGGAAATAATCACAGGTTTGACATTATCCCTTGCAGGGAACGATCTTTTCATGATGATGCATCCAACTGCCGTACAGGTCCTGAAGGAAATTACACAGACTCTGTATGGTTTGAAAGAAACAGAGCCGCTTAATATTGATAATTGGATCACGGCGGTGGTATAATGAAAGTAAATAGTCCGCTTCAAGTCTATAAGTACCTGCCACAGACAAACTGCGCAGAATGCGGTGAAGCAACATGCATGGCTTTTGCGTCCCATCTCATTGACAGGTCAAAGAAAGTTGAGGATTGTCCGCCCATACTGAAGGAAGGATTTAAGAAAAAATACATGGAATTAGTAACACTTCTCGCTCCGGAGATACGCGAAGTCACTATCGGTACAGGAGAACACGCAAAAAGGATCGGAGGGGATGATATTCTTTACCGCCACCAGTTGACTTTCTTTGACCCGACCGCGTTGGCTTACGATGTCTGGGACACAATGCCTGAAAATGAACTTGTGGAAAGAGTGAATAAGATCCAGAATTTCAGGAAATTCTATGTCGGGAAGTTCCTTAAAGTTGACATGGTAGCCATAAGATGCGTTTCCGGTGATGCCCTTAAATTTGCCGCAGCGGTCAGAAAGGTAAGTGAGATCACAAAACTTCCACTTGTACTCTGTTCTCTGGATCCGGTAGTCTTGAAAGCCGGACTTGAAGTTGTTAAAGATAAGAATCCGCTTATATATGCAGCAAATGAGAAAAACTGGAGTGAAGTTTCAGAACTTGCTTTGAATTATAAAGTTCCGGTTGTATTATTCTCACCGGACCTTGATAAGCTCAAATCCCTTGCCCTGAGCTTCGGGGAAATGGGCATAAAGGATATTGTCCTCGATCCCGGTACTTATCCGCAGGGTAAGCAATTGAAGGAAACTTTTGAAAGATTCATAAAACTTCGCCGCTCAGGAATAAAAGAAGGACAAAAGGATATAGCTTACCCGATCATGGCTGTTCCCCTTAATGCCTGGCTTGTTTATAAGGATACAGTTACTGCTTCCTACTGGGAAACGGTACTTGCCTCAATATTTACTGTAAGGTACGGTGACATCATGATACTTCACAGCCTTGAACCGTATGCCATGCTTCCTGAAGTTCACATCAGGGATACGATCTATACTGATCCTCGAACACCAGTGAAAGTGGCGCCAGGTGTAAATGAAGTTGGTTCTCCAACAAAGGATTCACCTGTGATTGTTACAACGAATTTCGCTCTTACTTACTATACTGTGGAGAGTGACCTTTCTTCCAATAAGATAAACTGTTATCTTGCAGCGGTTGATACAGACGGTATTGGAGTTGAAGCCGCGGTTGCAGGCGGACAGCTTACCGCAGCCAAGATAAAAGATACATTCCAGAAGGCCAATTTCGAATTCAAGGATAAAACTTCCCATAGTACGATTATTCTTCCGGGTCTTGCTGCAAGGCTGCAGGGGGATGTGGAAGATGTGACAGGACTTCGTGTGATGATCGGTCCGCCCGACTCAGGAAGAATTCCGGGCTGGATGGAGAAGAATTGGCCTCCAAAACCGAAATAAAAATACGTTCACACCTTTTTTCTCTTTTTACACACCTTTTTATCAATCAAATCTATATACTTTAACAGTGTAATCAGTAAAGAGACCCATAATGTGGTTCGAAAGAGGCATTTAATATGGTTAACGAAAAGTTAGCAGAGTTTGTAAAGACGTCAAAGCCATCAGTGGCCGTAGTCGGGCTTGGTGGCGCAGGATGTAATATAACGACATGGATAGCAGAAAAAGGAATGGCGGGCGGAAAGATCATAGCAGCTAATACCGATGTAAACCACTTATCAACGATGAGTAAAGCTGATAAACTGGTTCTGCTTGGTGAGAAGTTATGTAAGGGACATGGATGCGGGGGATATCCGGAAATGGGTGCCCAGGCAACCAAAGAAAACCTCACAGAACTCAGGGCTGAACTTGAGGGAACAAACCTTGTCTTCCTTGTAGCAGGATTGGGAGGAGGAACCGGTACAGGAGCAATACCTGTAGTTGGCGAATTAACAAGAGAACTTGGCTCCCTCACAATTGCATGTGTGACAATTCCATTCAAGATCGAACAGTTCAGAAGAGAGAAGGCCAGGGAAGCTATTAAAGCGCTCTCTGCAAGCTGTGACGCAACAATTGTCATTGATAACGGAAAATTGAGAGAAGTTGCAGGTAACCTTCCTTTAAAAGAGGCACTTGCAGTAGCAAACGCACTCATTGGAGCATTTGTAAAGAACATCACCGAGACGATCACACAGCCAAGCTTGATAAACCTTGATTACGCAGATCTTCGCGCAGTAATGGAGCGAGGCGGAGTATCCGCAATAGGCATTGGCGAAGGCGACGGTGAGGACAGGGTAGCTAAGGCAGTTTCACAGGCACTTGCAGTCCCATTGCTTGATATTTCAGATATGTCAGCAACCTATGGCGTATTGATCCACATAGTTGGTGGCGAAGACCTGACACTCGAAGAAGTAGCAGTAACTGGCGAATTGATCATGGACAAAGTCCCGAATACCAAGAGAGTTATCTGGGGCGCAAAAGTCGATGACCAGCTCACAGGCAGAGTACGTGTAATGGCAGTATTGACCGGTGTCAAGAGCCCATTCATGGAAGGAGAATAATATTTTACGTGATGTGATTTCACATCACATAATTTCTATTTTTTTATCAAAACCTATTGTACTTACATCCGCATATTTATTCAATTGATGAGTTCGATTTCGATTGAAACGAATAACGAGAAGCAGCTCACAGTCGATGAGTATGTCCGCTACATCGGTATAAGAGAACAGATCCAGCATATCCTGGATAATGCCAATATTAAAGAAAAGCTGCAGGATGCTGAGGAATCAATTAATGGTCTCTCAATCGATCTGATTGTTAGATTTTCTGTCAATAAGAAAAAATATTAGATACCTGTCTTGAACCTCAATATCGCCGCTATCCCGCCAAATGCGTTCAAAAGCTGGTTGCCTTCTTCAAAATCACTTGAAATGAAAGCGATGTTCGTCCCCATCTGGTCAGCAATATTTGATAGCTCCTCTACTATATCTACGGATTCTGCAACTCTCAGGCTTGACCCGCACTTTGTACAATTACCCGGCTGGTATTCATCATCACCGAGTTTCTTCGTGATAGTCTTCTTTTCCTCGAAACCGCAATTGCCGCATTTTATTGTAAGGCGCACCTTTCTCAGTTCATCCGAAAGTAAAAGCGTCTCTACTGAACCCATCTGAAGGTTCTTCCTAACCTGTTCCTCGCCATATGAGGCAAGACCCAGCTCACTTACAAGTTCTTTAAGGAACCGTTCCATGTATTTTTTTTCCTGGACAACTTCCACATTCTGCAAAGCATCGCCGAGTCTGTCGAAGAGTTCGGTGAGACCCGATTCGTCAGTATTTGCCACATCGAAAAGCCCGAGTATCTTCTTCTGTATCTCATGATGCAGATATGCCCCTGCTTCGAATTCTTCTTTAGTGGGTGATGGTCCGCCTATGAAAACGCCCTCGAAATCCTTCTGGTTGATCCCCAGATAGACCTCGCTTGCCGCATCCCCTATGCGTGTATAGAATTCATTGATCGCAATGAGACGAAGCTGCTGGAACCTGTGGGAACTCTGACCACCTTTTCGCTGTTTGCCAGGGACATTAGAAGTAAGATGTGCCATTTCTTCGATATGTTTTCCTCTTAAAACTCCCACAGTAGCTTCGCGCCTGTCAAGAACAAGGAGACCATAGGTTTTTTGCTCGTGAAGCATTTCCTCAAGCGGCGTAAGGAGGAAGGACGAATCACAATGGTATTTGTATGATACTATGGGTTCAGGCGGCTCGATTATGAAGGTCTGCATATCTGTTTTATTTGCGCCAATGTCCACAGCGCCGCAAAAAATGACAACACCATTCTCTGGCGCTTTTGGTATGAGTTTTAGTCTTGACAGCAGCGATTCAATTGCACCCTGCACATTCTGACGTGTCACCCTGGATTTGATATTTGACGCCTGGCCAAATTCTTCCCTCAGCTGGCTCGTTATATCCGATACCTGCTTGTCATGCGGGATATAAAGCGAGATAAGTTCTGTGCCCCTTCCGCGTTTACCGCGAAGCGCTTCAAGCGTTCTTTTGAATTCGTATTTTTTATGTGCGTCTGATTCGACCATTTTGGAGTAAGCTCCTTCCATCCGATTGGAAGATGTGATGTGGTTCTTCAATATCTGCTATTATAGATAAATGTTGACAATGCAGTAAAATTCATATTGGATTAACACATTAATAATGATAGAATGACCATATTAGACGGATACAAATCATTTTTCGATGCCGAAGAGGACCCGAATCTTAAGGCTTCAAAGAAAAAGGATGGCATGTTCTTTATTTTTCGCTCAATAGAGGCCTGGAAAGAAGAGAAATGCACGGAAGAGGACATTCCGGTAAAAGAACTTGTTCTAAATGAGTTTACAAAGAACAGGTTTATTGCACATCCCTGATTTCTGGTTATTTTTACAGTTAAATATTTATACTGTTAAATCATTGCATCTTAATTAGTGAGAAATGAATGGGCAAAGTAAAAACTGCTATCCCTGGCCTTGATGAATTGATCGAAGGTGGTTATGTCGAGTATGATGTTATTCTTGTGACCGGAGGCCCTGGCTCAGGGAAAACAACTTTCGGAGTTCAATATCTTGTGGAGGGTGCAAGAACTTTTAATGAGCCTGGTGTACTTGTTTGCATGGAGGAAACCCCTTCAAGGATAATCCGGGATATGTGGAGATTTGGCTGGGAAATTGAGAAACTCATATCCCAGAAGAAGCTGAAAATAATCTATGCAAATCCTTTCACATACACGAGATTCGCAAAAACACTGCAGGACAGGCCAGGCAATGTTATTACTGCAAGGAAAAATATTGGCGATCTATTTGAGCAAATTCAAGTTGAAGTTGAAGCGATCCAGGCAAAAAGAATATTTATCGATTCGATAACATCTCTTAAAATATCTCCGGACCAGTCAGAAGTGAGGCATATGATATCAGAGTTTATCAAAAATCTTGAGTTTCTTGATTGCACTACGGTTTTGTCAAGTGAAATGCAAGGAGAGCAATCATTCAATGTTGAAGAGTATCTTTGCTCGGGCGTCATAAGACTTCATGTGTTCAGGGTGGAGGGAAACAGGGTAAAAGCAATCGAAATATTAAAGATGAGAGGCGTCAAGCATGATGAGACCCTGCATCCATATGAGATCAGGGAAAAAGGCATTGTCGTTTATCCGGGTGAGACCGTAATGAACGATGAGATCAGCCTTTTTGATGCAGCTAGAAAAAAATGACCTGGAGAATAAAACAGATGCCCCTTAACTATAATGAAATAGTCAGCAAATATGAAAAATATATATTCCAGACATATACCCGCCAGCCCATAGCTATAAAGAGTGCACAGGGCGCGCTGGTCACGGATGTAGATGGAAAAGAATACATTGACTGTGTGGCAGGAATCGCCGTAAATAATGTGGGACACTGCCACCCTGAAGTCGTTTCTGCCATAAAACAACAAGCAGAGCAATTAATTCATGTCTCTAACCTGTATTATACCGAGAACCAAGCCATTCTCGCCGAAGAACTTGCAGGCATTTCAGGGATGGACCGTGTATTTTACTGCAATTCCGGCGCTGAAGCAGTAGAAGGCGCCCTGAAACTTGCCCGGAAGGCCTCTGGCAAAAAAGAGTTCATAGCCACAGAACATGCATTCCACGGACGCACTCGCGGCGCCCTGAGTGTCACACATAAAGAAAAATACAGGAAACCATTTGAACCTCTTGGCCCCGCAGTTTTTGTCCCTTATAATAATGCCGACGCGATACGGTCTGCTATCACTGATAATACCGCAGGCGTGATACTCGAACCGATACAGGGAGAAGGCGGAATTATCATTCCGTCTGAAAGGTATCTTAAGGAAGTAAGGGAGATTTGCGATGAGAAGGGCGTTTTATTGATCCTTGATGAAGTACAGACGGGTTTTGGCAGGACTGGAAAATGGTTCGCAAAAGAGCATTCCGATATTACTCCGGATATAATGACAACCGCAAAAGCAATGGGAGGAGGCTTCCCAATGGGCGCAATGCTTGCCCGTGAGGATGTGGCTGCAAATTTCGTTCGCGGTGACCACGCTTCAACATTTGGCGGCGGAGCTTTAGCCTGTGCGGCTGCTCTAGCTAATATCGATGTGATCAAAAAAGAAAAACTTGTGAAAAGGTCGCAAGTTCTGGGAGATTATCTTGTTTCGAAACTTCGCGAGCTTAATAAGGATTACATTCTGGAAATACGGGGCAAAGGATTGATGGTTGGCATGGAACTCTCGGTTAAGTGCGAGGACATTGTTGCAAAAGCACGCGAAAAAGGTGTTCTTCTTAATTGCACATCAGAATCAGTCCTGCGTTTTGTCCCGCCTCTTACTATCACAAAACAACAGCTTGATACAGTGGTGTCGGTGCTGGATGAAATTTGAAGAACTTGTCCGGCCAACTGTAAAGGATATCAAGGAGTATGTACCCGGGAAATCCATTGAGGAAATAGCGAAAAAATACGGGCTTGATCCTGATACCATAATCAAACTGGGTTCAAATGAAAATCCGCTGGGACCATCACCTCTGGCAGTTTCGGCCATAAAAGAAAAAGCGCCAGGAGTTCACCTGTATCCCCAGGCTGATGCGCTTGAATTAAGGAAAGCCATTGGAGATCACACAGGATATCCGGTCAGTAACATTGTTGTATCGGGGAATGGTATGGATGGGATTTTTGACACGATGATGAGGCTATTCATGTCATCAGGTGCTGAATCAATAATACCTATACCAACGTTTTCCTATTATGAGATATCGACCCTTGCCAATGGTGGAAAACCTGTGTTCGTTGAGCGAGATCCTGATTTTTCTATTTCCCCGGAAAAGATCCTTGGCAAAGTAAATGAGAATACGAGTTTGATATTTCTCTGTTCTCCCAACAACCCATCCGGGAATTCGATCCCTGAAAAGGATGTACGAAAAATCCTTGATTCTACTGATGCTATCGTGTTCATAGACGAAGCTTATGTTGAATTTGCAGGTAGCAGCATAACCGGGCTTGTCAGGGAATATGAAAATCTTATTGTTGGCCGCACTTTTTCAAAAGCGTTCGGGCTTGCAGGAATGCGCATGGGTTATGCAATTGTACCGGAATGGATAGCAAGAATTTATATGAAAGTAATGACCCCATTCTCAATGGATGTTTTATCTACTGCTGCGGGATCAGCTGCCCTTGAGGATAGGGAATATCTTAAAAAGAGTATCGAGACCGTGAAAAATGGGCGCATGCAACTTTCAGGTGCACTTGGGTCACTTTGCAAAGTATATCCAAGCGATGCTAATTTTATTATGATAGATGTATCTCCCCGCAGCGCAAAAGAAGTTTCTGAATCCCTATTGAGAAAAGGGATAATAATCCGGGACTGCACGTCTTTCAGGGGCGCAGGTAAGTCCCTGATACGGATATCTGTTGGTACGCAGAAGCAGAACGAAAAAGTCATTGAAGCATTTCGCGAAATATTATGATAATCGCTCTTACAGGTACGCCGGGCACAGGAAAAACAACGGTCTGTGAAGTAATTAGAGAACATTCACAGTACAGGAAGCAATACAGCATAATAGATGTGAATAAAATTGTTCTTGATGAAAAACTATACACAGGAAAAGACGAAGCTCGGGACACTTATGAAGCTGATATGGATAAGCTACAGGTGCGCGTGAAACAGGAAATTGAAAATATATGCAATGGACTGGATATCATAATGGAGGGACATCTTTCACATCATTTGCCCGCCGATGCCGTTATCGTGCTTCGGGCGCATCCTGTCGCCCTGCGAAAGCGCCTGGGAAAAAGGAAGAATTATTCATTTCAGAAGGTAAAAGAGAATGCTGATGCTGAAGCGCTGGACGTAATATTGGTGGAAGCGACCCAGGGAAATATGAACGTGTTTGAGATTGATACTACAAATATGAACCTGCTGGCAGTTGTAAAATCAGTTATCTCAATAATTGAGGCCATTAAACAGGGGAGAGTGCTTGAAGAATTCAAGCCGGGGAAGATAAACTGGATCGAACAGGTGGAAATCCATAGTTTCATTAATCACTATTAAAAAGGATCTTCAAAACACCAGATGGAGCTTTAAAATACCTGTCTGTCAGGAAGAATTATTGGCTAAATAACATTTCAAAAAATATTTAACAGCAAAAGATTTTACATCCACCTTTGATCGATAACTATTTAACTACACGTTTAAAATTCTAGGAGATTCACAAAGAAGAGATGGCTAACAGCCAAAAAAGAAGATGGTGTGGCAAGAATCTCGATATTGGGTGGAAAGGAATTAGAATGAATAATTTTAATTATACATTTGGTATTAAAGAAATAGACATGATTGGTGGAATACAACAAGGTTCGAACATCCTGTTGAACGGCCCTTCCATGAGTGGAACAGATAATATATTATATCACATAATTCGGGAAAATATATCAAAAAATGAAACTGCAGCACTGATAGTAACCACCCGAGAGTCTGCAATTCAGATTCTCGAAAAGTTAAAAAAACTCGATCCTAACTTAGTATTATCAAACGTGGGAATTGTGGATTGTATTTCAAAAAAACATGGAAACACAGCGGTTGAAAACGAGAATATTAAATTAGTAAGTGGCCCGGAAGATTTGACAGCCATAGGAGTGAAAATCAGCCAGTTTTTCGAGGAGTTTTTAATTATGAAGAAAATCCAAAAAATCCAGCTTCATATTAATTCGCTTTCTACATTATTGATGTATTCAAATATCCAGACAATTTTCAGGCTTTTACACGTTTTAACGGGTCGCATTA
This sequence comes from Candidatus Methanoperedens sp., assembly GCA_049301735.1. Classification (GTDB taxonomy): domain Archaea; phylum Halobacteriota; class Methanosarcinia; order Methanosarcinales; family Methanoperedenaceae; genus Methanoperedens. The sequence continues at coordinate 15,160 of JBAQLI010000174.1, read as the reverse complement.
AAATGGTGAATGCACTTGGGATATATGTAATAGATAGGGAAATGCATAGCGAGCAGATAATTGCGTCCATAAAACAACTATGTGATGGTATGATAGAAGTCAACTCAAAAAACGATAAAAATTTTATCAGAATAATGGGTATTTTCTCTCAACCCACCCCAAAACTTGAATATCAGATTGAGGAGGAGAGGTTAATTATAGTCAAAGAGGGCGGGACAGAGGCTCAGTCTTCATATGAGATGAAGAAGGGAGATACCGATGAACCCATTCACGACCAGGCTATGCTTGAGATGAAAAATAAAGAACACATAAGGGCTCAATTTACTTTAGAAGAATTAAAGAAAAGGTACATCGAACTTTATGATTTTGCACCTGTTGGGTATTTTATCTTCAATCCCGAAGGTCTGGTCAAGGATGTGAACTTCACAGGAGCTGTGTTTCTTGGACTTACGTGTGAGAAACTGTTTAGCTGCGGATTCAGGCGCTTTGTCTTACCAGGAGATCTTAAATTGTGGGATCACCACATCTTATGCACATTAAATAATTGGGAGAAGCAAAGTTGCGAGCTGATGCTTAAACGAGATGATGATTATTCTCTCTTTGTTCGATTGGATAGCATCCAAATGGAGACAATGGAGGGAATCACCGAGATCCGCACTGTAATGACCGACATCACGCATCACAGGCTTAGAGAAGAGGTTCGACCGGTTCACGACTATACCGAAAAAATTATTGATACAGTCCGTGAACCCTTGATAGTGCTGGATGGAAAATTAAGAGTCACCTCGGCCAGTAATTCTTTTTTCCAAACATTTTGTTTGTCACCCGGTGAAACCATAGGCTCCTGTTTCTATGACATTGCCAACCGCCAGTGGGATAGGCCAAAACTTCGTGAATTGCTCGAAAAGATTTTGCCAATGCAAACGAAAATTAACGATATCGAAGTCGAGCATGAAATTCCTTCTATAGGATACAGAAAGCTAATCGTGAATGCTCGGCGCATTCCCGGCAAGGAAGGAGAAACAAAGTTCATTCTTCTGGCGATGGAAGACGTTACTGAGCATACATCAAAAATATAAATATTAATTATTCATGTATTTTTAAATATGTAACTCATTTTCATAAACGAGTCATTTGAAAATTCCCTCTTCCCCGGATCACCCTCATTGCAAAGGAATAAAGGAAGTAAATGTCATCTAATAACACTTTTACCCCCCCTCTTTGGCATTTCCATAATATCTACCTGATCGAAAGATCGTCAATGAATTTTGGTTCCTCAAAATTAATATATAAAAAATTCTTCCTGTCCTCTCCTTTATCGATCATGGTTTTAATATACTGTTTCATTAATGTGGATTTACCGGATCTTCTTACTCCTGTTACGAATACGACCTGTTTTGTCTTTTTAAAAATCTCAAAATAAAAAGCCTATCGGTCATTTTTTGCCAGAAGTGACCGATAGAGTTTAAATCACCATGTTTCCCAGTGAACAAGCCGTTCCATAGCGATCCTTGGCGGCATGGCTGGCTGTTCATCAGGATATCCAACCGATATTATCGCAACAGGTAATGTTTTATCCGGTATTCCGAGAAGCTCACTGACAGCGTTTTCATCAAAAGCGCCGATCCAGCACGTGCCAAGGCCCATAGAATAAGCCGCAAGAAGCATGTTCTCGATGCCCGCAGCAGCATCCTGTGTCGCATAAAGTTCTCCCCTTGATCTGTATATCCGGGATGAGCGCTCAATATTTGCAACAACAACGATAACAATGGGCGCTTGCTCAATGAAAGACTGGCCAAGAGCCGCTTTTGTTAATTTTTGTTTTGTTATTTTGTTGGTAACTATTATGAAATCCCGGGCCTGAAGGTTTCCCGCAGATGGTGCCATTTGCGCGGCTTTGAGCAATTCTTCAATTATCTCTTTTCCTACTGCCCGATCTTTGAATTTCCTGATAGACCTTCTCCCCTGGATAACTTCCATACACTCCATAATATTTCCTCAGGATTAGAATGAACACGCAAAGATAATAAATTATCTGGATTTTTGTTCGATATTTGTTTTTTTGATTCTTTCCTCCAAACGTTTACGCTCAATAATATCCTCAAAGACCATTACAGTACCCATAATATTTCCAAAATTGTCTTTTATAAGGGATCCAATAACATCAACAGGTACTCCCATTCCCTCTTTTGATATCAATACAGTGTGTTCTGCAAGTCCGTAGAAAATTCCTTCCCTGATCGCCTTGGTTACCGGGTTTTCCACTTTTATATCGGGTTTTTCGCTGATTATATTAAAAACAGTAGAAATGGGTTTTGCGAATGCTTCATCAAATTTCCAACCGGTCATAGCCTCTGCAAATGGGTTCATGGTCTTTATTAAACCGTCTTTATCTGTTGATATTACAGCTTCCCCGAGGCTTTTGATCGTTGATGACAACCAGTGTTCGCTTTCCTTTAATTTATTTTCCATCTGGTGTTTATAGATTGCTATCTCGATATTGATATGAAGCTCTCTTTCCCTGAAGGGTTTTATTATATAACAATATGGCTCTGTTATTTTTGCTCTTTCAAGGATATGCTCATCAGAATATGAAGTAATATACAGGATAGGAATATCGAACCGGTCATGTACCTCTTTTGCCGTTTCAATGCCGTCCATTGCACCCTGCAACATAATATCCATAAGCACAAGGTCAGGGCGCATTCCTTCTATTTGTTCAATAGCTTTTTCCCCTGAAGATTCAACCGAAGGAACTGCGTACCCCAAACTGATCAAGGTTTCCCTCAGGTCTTCAGCAACGATACTTTCATCTTCGACAATGAGTATCTGTTTTTTAGACATTATTTAGCTCCTTTAAAATTAATTTTGATTTCAGTCCCATGGTCGCAATTCAGGCTGATATTTCCATTTAACTGATTCTGTGCCAATATTTTAACCAGATGCAAACCCAGGCTGTTACTGTTATCGAAATCTATTCCTTGCGCTATGCCTACCCCATTATCGCATACTTCTAAACTATATTCATTTTCACCTGTTCGCCGCATAAAAATATTAATATCACCTTTTTTACCATCAGGAAATGCGTGTTTCAATGAATTGGTGACAAGCTCATTGATGATCAAACCGCAGGGAATGGCTGAATCAATTCCAAGTGAAACATTTTCAACTTTAATAGTCGGTATGATACGGCTTGAAATAGTCCCATAAGAGTGGAATATACTCTTTATGAGGTCTTTGGCATAAACATTAAAATCAATTTTTGTAAAATTTCCGGACTGGTAAAGTTTCTCGTGAACCAGAGCCATGGAAGAGATCCGGTTCTGGCTATCTTTGAAAAACTCAATATCATCCTTGTCTTTGGCATATCTTGATTGTAGTCTAAGTAAACTGGAAATAACCTGCATATTATTCTTGACCCGATGATGTATTTCCCTGAGAAGGGTTTCTTTCTCTAAAAGAGAAGATCTTATCAGTTCTTCCGATCTCTTTCGCTCAGTTATATCCCGTGATATTCCAGCAAAAGCAACGACTTTACCTTCGGCATCCTTTATGGGTGAAATTGTCACACTGACATCAAAAACACTTCCGTCTTTTCGCTCCCTTATAGTTTCATAAGCTGTAATGACATTGCCGGACTTTACTTGCGCCAGGAGCTTCTCGGTTTCTGGAATTATATTTACGGGTATTGTGGGCAATTTGATACCCACGGCTTCCGTGGCAGTCCATCCGTATATCTTTTCAAAACCAGTGTTTACCTGGAGGATTTTTTTTTCCATATCCAGTATTATGATGGCATCAGAAGTGTTGTTAATAAATGATTCAAGTTTTTCTTTAGTACTTTTCAGTTCAGCTTCTGCTTTCTTTCTTTTTCGCCGCTCTTGTGCCTCGCTGAGTTCTCTCTCGATAGCAGGTATGAGCCTTGCAAGATTGCCTTTTATGAGATAGTCATGCGCTCCGGCTTTCATAGCCTGTACAGCAGTATCTTCACCGATATTTCCTGATACAATTATTATCGGTATGTCAAGACCGCTTTCCTGTAAGATCCTGATCGCATCCAATCCCGAAAAATCAGGCATTACATAATCAGATATAACGATATCCCATGATTTTGCCGTAAGTGCAGTTCGCATGCCTTCGGGAGTGTCCACAAGTTCATAATCAGGTTTGTAACCACCACGCTCAAGTTCCCCAATTAATACCCGCGCGTCAAATCTGGAGTCTTCAATAATCAATACACGAACTTGTTTATTCATTAAGGATTATCTCCTATTAAAAGGATATATTTATGATTATGATACTAATCATAATAGTTTAAATAGATTTTCATATACAATATTTTTAAATTGTGTAATATAAAATTTGGACTTATGCAAGTTTTGTCTGCTGGGACTTTGCTTTTAATCCGTCAAGGTCGATCAGATCTTTAATAATATCTATCAGGACTTTGTTCCCAAGAAGCTGGATCTCAGTTGTGTCCCCGTTCATCTCAAAAGCCGGATCATCTACGGGAATTTTTATGCGTGTTATAGCCATGCGGTGTTCGTTGAGGAGGGCATCCTTTGACTCTTTTACGGTTTCGGTCTTTCGCGCTTCGATACCCAACAATTCAAGTTCATATTTGAAAGACGGGCGGTGGAAAAGCGAGGTAAGGATAAATACTGCAATTCCCAACCTTTCTGAAATGTCTATATCTTTCAAATGCTCTTTCACAATACTATAAACATCACGTTTCATACCGGGTTTTAAAACATATACTTTTGATGGCGGTATGTCAATTTCTTCCATGTAACCGGTTTCATGCAAAGCCCGAAGATATCCTGTAAGTATCAGCCTGTGCTGGTCATATCCGTTCTTTTTCAATTCCCTTGCTATACTGCTGATGGACATCTGCTTATTTGCCATCACTTTTGTAAGGATATTGTAATATTCCGACATGGACAAATTAGATTTGATAACAAACCCGATAAATGTTTGGGTGTCAAACATCATTATCATAGAAAAATCAACCGATACTTCCCACAATCGCGTCAATTATTTAATAATCGATTAACTATCAGGCTAAGCTTTGCGATATATCCTTTGCGGTGAGCACCAACACTTTAAAACGCAAAGTCAGCTATGAACCCCCTGCGCTAACGTTATATACTCCCTTAAGTTAATGATTAAGCAATGGCACGAAAGCTGAATTCACTGGATATTCAAATTCTTAAAAAAATCGCTCCTGAACTTGTCGATAATACATGCGGACATGCGGGCTGGGAATTCAGGTCAGTGCTTCCTCCTGTAAGCCAGCATATTTCTACCTCAAAGAGTGATTTCAGGGAGCGGTTGTTGAAGCTTTCCGATGAAGAATTGAATTATCTCGTCAATTTGATCTTTGAGGGAATGGAGAGCCTTCATTGCGTTAAAAAGGAGCATGTCGATACTCTTATTGAGGTCGCAGGCGAAAAGATCTCAAGAATAAAAGCCACAGAATTGCTTGAACTTTACAGGTTCGCAGGTGATTGAAAATCATCGGTTTAAGGGGTGAGTGCTTTCCCCTTCCGAAAGGGAGGGGTTTACAAATACCTAACAATTGTAATACCTACCCCAAAAAAGTAATTGTTAAGAAGACCATTTCAGGGATAGGCATACTGATAAATAGTATTAAAACCATATATAGTTTGTTAAGAGGATCATGAGAAAATCATATCAATTTCGAATATACCCAACAAAAAAACAAGAAGTTAAATTGATCAGAACTCTTGATACTTGCAGACATCTGTATAATAATGCTCTTGCAGAACGCAAACGCCAATCAGATCTTAATGCAATCTATAAGAAACTTGATGTATTTCCATGGGGTAAACCAGAATGGATAGATTACTATGATCAACAGAATGCTTTACCAAGAAACAAAACAATATTTCAGGAAGAAGTGCATTCTCATGTATTACAAAATGTCCTTAGAAGAGTAGAAAAGACATTTGCTAATTTCTTTAATGGTTTTGGATATCCGAGATTCAAGGGAAGAAATAGATATGATAGTTTTACTTACCCCGATTCGAACGGTGGTTATAAAATCAAAGACGGAAAAGTTATCCTATCAAAAATAGGAAGTATCAAGATAAAACAACATCGAAAGATCGAAGGAACTATAAAGACCTGTACGATTAAGAAAGATATTGACCAATGGTACGCAATATTTTCAACAGATAACCAGAAAACAATCGTTCCAGTTGGGATCAAAACATCAACAGGTATTGATGTTGGTCTGAGTTCATTACTTACTCTAAGTAATGGTAATACAATAGAACCACCAAAATTTCTGAGATGTTCCGAAAAGAAGTTAGCGAGAGAACAGATAAAACTTTCACGGAAAAAGAAACGAAGTAATAATCGTAAAAATCAAGTTAAGATTGTTGCCAGATTGCACAGAACAATCAGGAACCAGAGAAAAGATTTTGCTCATAAAACATCAAGAGCATTGGTTGATACTTATGATAAAATTGTATTTGAGGATTTACAGATAAAGAATATGATGCAAAATCATCATTTTGCTAAATCAATCTCAGATGCAAGTTGGTATCAATTAATCAATTTAACAAAATCCAAAGCAGAATATGCTGGGAAAATAGTAGAACTGGTTAATCCAAGAGGAACTTCACAAACATGTATTTGCGGTAATCATGTTCCAAAAACACTTTCAATGAGATCACATAATTGTGATAATTGTGGAATATCAATTGGAAGAGATCACATGTCTGCAAATGTAATAGAAAGTAGGAGTATTACCGCAGGAACTGCGGGATTTCAAACCTGTTTGAGTAATCTCAATAGAGATCCAATGAAACGGGAAGCTCCGTCCGAAAGGGCGGGGTAGTTCACATGCCGCATATTATGGAATTGTTCGGGAAAACACGTATAGTTGTAAAAGACGGGAAAGTTGTGGAGGTTGGTGAACCTGTTGCGGAGTGGTGTCCTGTTTTCAGTAAGGTTTCAAATGTTTCAAGACTCACCTCCCTGGAAGCAAAAAAGAATATGGAATACAGGATACGCGAACTGGGGATGTTCACTCCGGAAAGGAGATTTGATTATGGGGTTTTTGTCAATTTCGGGGCAAGTGAGATAATGATGACCGCCCTTTCCCGCGGGATTATCGATTCCACGGTCACTGTATGCGATGGTGCGGGAACCGTGATCACTGATAATCCTGCACTGGTACAGGGTATGGGGGCTTTGATGTCAGGACTTATTGAAACCGAACCGATAGCGCAAATTATTGCAGGGATCGAATCGCGGGGAGGTATAGTTCTTGATAAAGAAAATGCAAGAATAGACCAGGCAGGAGGTCTTCTAAGAGCGTTCGAACTGGGTTACAGGAATATTGCGGTAAGTGTTGTCTCTGCGGCAGAAGCTGGAAAACTTCGTTTGATAGAGAAAGAAAAGAATATTGACCTGATCCTTATCGGGGCTCACCTCACAGGTATCCAAAATAGGGACGCACAAGAGCTTATTGCGAAAATGGATATTATCACAAGCTGCGCTTCAAATATGGTGCGCCACCTTGTACGTCCTGTCCTCCAGGCTGGCACTTCTGTTCCCATGTTCGCATTGACACAGAAGGGTAAAGAGCTGATCATTGAAAGAGCAAAGGAAATTGATTCACCGATTCTTACAAGCATTGCACAATTGCCTGTGCTGCCTGAGCATAAGCAGCCAAAGCCTCTCATTTAAGATACTTTTTTGATGTATATTTTTATCCGGGTCATGCCGCAATGTGCTGACAGCCAGACAATATTCGAAACATTTATAATGTATAATAAGGTACTCCGATAAAACTAATTTATAGTTTTTTATGGTGATTTGAATTCAATATAGGAGGATATGATAAAATGGTATTAGATTTAACCATGAGCATGGCTATATTGGCACTCATGGGAGCTCTTGCTACTATAGCGGGATGCCTTGAGGATCTTGAATCCGATGTAGGCTCTCAGAGCAATCCGAACTCCCAGGTACAATTAGCTCCCCAGATGGGGTTTTTGCACAGAATATTTAACAAAGCGATTTCAGGCGAACCAATCAGCAACGGCATGTCTGCTGTGATCGGCGGTACGGTCACAACGGTACTTTTGAGCCAGAAGTTCTACCCATTGACTGCTATCGTAATCGGCGCGTTTTTCGGCGCGATCATATTGGGCATCTTTGCTACAACCGCATATGCAGGAAGAGTTGCGAGCCAGACAAGGTTCAAGCAGCCTTTGTATATGGATATCATGAGATATACGACCCCTTCGATCATCGGGCATAATTTCATTATGAATTTCTGCCTTGTAGCTATTGCATATATCCAATTTGAAATACTCGGATATCCTTTCACGATCCCTTTCCTTGCATTGATATGGGGAATTTCCGTGGGCGCTATCGGCTCATCTGTTGGTGATGTGCATTATGGCGGAGAACGTGAATTCCAGAACCGCGAATTCGGATGCGGTCTTAACACTGCGCTCTCAGGACGCATTGTGAGGAAAGCCGAATCTGGCTTAAGGAACAGCATAGATAATGTCTGGTTCTGCGCCAAGTTCGGAGGACCTGCAACAGGCATAGCTCTTGGTCTTACTGTGTTCTTTTCAAGCTGGCCCACAACCCTTTTCGGGTATACATGGAAAGCGATAGGTGTCGGAGCATTAATTGTAGTAGTTCTCATAATAATGAACAGGCTTATAGAACTCAACGTCAGGCATGCTTATGGCCCATATAAGGAAGAAAAAAATGAAAAGGAGGCTAAAGCATAATGGTAGCGATTGATCCAACATTATTAACTAATATTTTATTGATCGGCTTGAGCGGGACTCTCATTTGTCTTGCTGTTCACTTCATTCCAGTAGGCGGCGCACCTGCGGCAATGGCACAGGCAACAGGTATCGGAACCGGGACTGTGGAACTTGCGGCAGGGTCAGGTCTTGTAGGGCTGATCACAGCAAGTTACATGTACGCTTATGAACCCCTGGCTGATATTCCACTTGTAATGGCAGCAGGAGCAATGGGCTCCATGGTAATGCTTGCAAGCACAATGTTTGCTGGCAGTTTGATATACGCTTATGGCGTGGCAGTGCCATTTGCCTCAGCACAGGTCAAAAAAGACCCTATCACCGGTGACAGGCAGGATACCTATATCTCCAAAGGAACACAGGGACAGGGCCTTCCCACAATCTGCTTTGTAAGCGGTGTTGTGGGAGCTGCGCTTGGCGGTGCAGGAGGAGGACTGATCTATTTCGTATTGATGGACTTATATAAACCATTGATGGTAATAACAAGTGCATTTGCAGTTGCTGGCGTATTTACCATGGGTGTGATGTATGTTAATTCAGTCATTCCATCATATGGCGTGGGCGGAACAATTGAAGGAGTTCATGATCCCAAATTCAGGCGTGTGGTCGGCAAAGACGTTATCACAAGCTTTTTCGTAAGCATTCTTTGCGGACTTCTTGCAGTATTGATCGCAGGAGGAATATCACCATGAGCGATATCAAAGAAAGATCACCCAATCAATTACTGCTTATCGGGATAATCGGAGGGCTTCTTGGAATATATCTAACATATATTCTCCCTGCTATTAGTATGCGGATTAGCGGAAATTCTGTTATTATGCAAAATGTCGGTGAGCTGCTCAATGTCATAGCCCCCACATTCGGAGCACTTGGAGGCATTTGCGCTGTTCTGTGGGGCGCAGACGCAGTAAGGCGCGTTGCAAAATATGGCCTGGGAACAGGTGTCCCATCCATCGGACAAATTGCGATGGGAATGGGAATAATTGCTGCCATGTTCGGCCTCGCAATAGTAAAAACTATTGTCCTTGCAGGTCCGATCGTGGCGCTGGTAACAGCATCCATTCTCGGATTCATAGTTGGCTGGTTTGCACAGAACGTCATAAAAATGAAGATACCTGTGATGATCCGCTGTATGACCGAGATCGCTGCTTCCGGAACGATAATCATTATCGGCTTTTCCGCGGCAGTAGCAGGTAATTTTGAGTTTGCAAATATTGTTACATTGGTTTTCGATAATGGTGTAATGCTTGCAGTCTTCTGGGTCGGGGCTGTTGCAATGCTGCATCCTTTCAATGCATGTCTTGGTCCTGATGAAAAGCAAAAGAGGCTTTTGTATCTTGCTGGCTCAACAGGAGCCATAACAATGGCAATAGTCGGAATTGCTGCAACCATGACACTTGGTGCGCCAGGAGTTATAACCCTGGTCCTTGGAATAGGCCTCTGGATAATATTTTACAAGAAATTCTGGGATGAAGTTTATCATGATGCTTCATCAGTAGTCGGAACCGGATTGATCCCCAAGACGGAGGCATAAAAATGAGCCATATAAGAGTTGTTCCGGAAATGCACCTGATCCTGGATCCCACGACAGGTGTGATCGCAGAAGAAAAGGATGATGTTGTGGAATATTCACTTGACGCTGTGAAAGCACAACTGGATGAACTGGATAATATCGTCACAGATATGATGAACCAGCTTGATCCCAGGGCAAAATTATTGAACATGTTCCCTGGAAGAGAGAATGCTTCATATAATGCAGGAATCGTAACAAATGCATTCTACGGTGCAGTAATAGGATTTATCGTGTCCTTTTTATTGCTCATTGTGACGAGGCTTGGAGGGATGTAAATGGCGAATAAAGTAAAACCTGCAGCAGGATGGCCTGTTGTTAAAGGTGAATATGACGCTGGAAACCCGGAAAATTGCGTTGCAGTAACCACATGCGGCTCGCACCTTAAAGGCGCACCGCAAATAGCAGCTGGCGCATGTATCACCGGTCCGCACAAAACTGAAAACCTGGGTATCGAGAAAATTGTCGCAAACATCATTTCCAACCCAAACATACGCTTCCTCCTGGTCACAGGTGCTGAAGTAAAGGGCCACATTTCAGGTGAAGCAATAATAATGCTTCACAGAAATGGGATCAAAGACAACAGGATCGTAGGTTCAACAGGGGCTATCCCCTACATTGAAAACCTGCCCGATGATGCCATAAAGAGATTCCAGGCACAGGTCGAGATAGTTGAAATGATGGGTACTGAAGATGAAAATGCCATCATTTCAAAGATAAAAGAACTTGCAGCAAAAGACCCTGGTGCATTTGCAGGTGAGCCGATGATAATACAGGTCGGCGAGAAAAAAGAGGCAGAGGAGTTAGGCGGGGTCAAGCCAATGTCAGCCGAGCTTGCGTCCATCCAGGCAAGGATAAAAGGCGTTCAACAGCAGACGATCGATATCGGGAATATGAATAAATTAATGTCAGGTATCTATGCCGGAAAGATAGAAGGCATAATGATAGGTCTTGTAGTTGGATTGACCATTCTTGGAATACTGATATTCGGCGGAGGTGTTTAAAATGGCAGAGAAAGAATACGAATATGGAAAAGGCGTACCAATGGTATTATCTCCTTCAATGGTTGCCATAGAATCGCTGGTAGCTGATATCAGGTTCAGGGGCCAGCTAATTGCAAGGAACCAGAAACTTGAATCAGGTGTTGGCGCAACAGGCGTGATCGGTATCTCGATCGGTTTCGTGATCGTTATGATAGCAGTACTTGTTCCTCCTTATTTGATGGGGTGAAAAAATGGCAGAAAAAGTCCCAATAGTTATCGTAGATCCGGAAGACTACAAGAATATCCTCCAGAAATTAGATGAAATAGATGAAAAGATCGAGTTCACAAATTCTGAGATACACCAGAGATATGGAAAAAAAATAGGAAGAGACATAGGAATACTGTACGGGATTTGCGCATCGCTCATGATCGTGGTGGTATATTTGTTACTGCTTCTTTCACCAGCGCTTTCAAACCCGGTATTGATCAATGCAGTAAAGAAAGCTTTAGGATTAGAATAAGTGAGGTGCCAAGATGTTCAGATTTGATAAGAAACAAGAAGTATTTGAGTTCGGTAAAATAAAAGTGGGCGGACAGCCTGGAGAATATCCAACAGTACTTGTCAGTACGATGTTTTATTTAAAACATAAGATCGTGACTGATGAAGACCATGGTGTATTTGACAAAGCTGCAGCCGAGAAACTGTGGAATACACAGGAAGTGATGGGAGATACGACAGGAAATCCATATTTCAATCAGCTCGTTGGCGAAACGCCAGAAGCTATCAAGAAATATATTGACTGGTTCGTAAATATATGCGATGATGTACCATTCCTTGTTGACTCCTCTGACGGACATGTCAGAGCTGTTGCAGCAAAGTACGCAAAGGAGATCGGTGTTGAGAAACGTGCCATACACAATTCCATAAATGCAAGTATCGGTGCTGAAGAGATCAAGGCTCTAAAGGAGAGCAAGATGACATCCGCAATTGTTCTTGCATTCAATGCCACAAACCCCAGCGTTGAAGGAAAACTTGAGATCCTTGAGAAAGGAGGAACAGGACAGACAAAAGGTATGCTTGATGTAGCAAAAGAAGTCGGGATCACGAGACCCTTGGTAGATGTAGCAGCAACACCTCTCGGAGCAGGTTCCGGAGCCACCATCAGGTCGGTTCTTGCCATAAAAGGTAAATTAGGCTTACCGGTTGGAGGAGGCTTCCACAACATGGCTTCAGCATGGGACTGGATGAAGAAATACAAGAAAACAGATCCGGATGCAAAGACCGAGTCATGGCCGCCAGTGGATATAGGCACAAACCTTGTCGCACAGATAATGGGCGCCAATTTCCTGCTGTATGGTCCGATTGAAAACGTAAAGAAGGTTTTCCCGGCAGTAGCAATGGTAGATATCATGCTCGGTGAAACCGCAAAAGACCTTGGCCTCAGTGTTCTGGCTGAATCCCACCCGATAAAGAAATTGGTGTAAATTTACACCGATTTTTTTTTTACTTTTTTTAGTGCACAAAAGTATGTAATTTTGTGCATTATAATATTTTCACTCCTTTTTTATCCTGATTTTTTCATACATCATTTTCTATTTATCGAAAGACCATTTTGATCCCATATTTCACACATTATATTGTTGAATTTACATTATTTTCCGATTCAGGATTTATTATGAATTACAGCCATGCATATCGCTCATGATACTATTGTCTATTGTTCTCGAAATCGGTATGGAAAAAATTTGGACAGGATCGACAGGATTTGCAGGATCAACTAAATCGTATCCTGTCGATCCTGTAAATCCTGTCATAAATGATTATGTGCCTTTTCTATGCCATGCGATTTATTGATTAATACGCCGCTGCTTAATTATTTTCAAATACCAAATTTATTTCGAGCATGTGCGAAATGCAGGTTTGATCAAAACCAAATAACTCTTATCCTTCGTGCTACGTGTACCAGTCCCAGCATAACAGGCACTTCGATCAGCGGTCCCACCACGGCTGCAAAAGCCACGCCTGAATCTATCCCGAACACCGCAACAGCTACTGCAATTGCAAGTTCAAAATTGTTGCTTGCTGCTGTGAATGCCAGGGTTGTAGATTTGTCATAGGAAAAGCCCAGCCTGTACGACATGAACAGGGAGATGCTAAACATCAGGATGAAATAAATAAGCAGTGGGATTGCTATCCTGAACACGTCCATGGGGAGTTTTAGAATGTACTCTCCCTTTAAGGAGAACATAACTATAATTGTAAAAAGCAATCCGATCAAAGCAGTAGGACCAAGCTTTTTCATAAATACATTATCATACCAGTCCTTTCCTCTCTTTTTCACAAGGACAGACCGTGTTATTATACCTGCAATAAAAGGAATCCCCAGGTAGATGAATACCGCTTTGGCGACTTCCCATATGGAAATGTCCACTACAGCGCCTGCTCCGGTTCCGCCTATCCATGCTGACAATACAGTTACAAATAAGTATGCCAGAACCGAATAAAGCGCTACCTGGAATATTGAGTTAACAGCGACAAGGACAGCGCATAATTCATTATCTCCACCTGCCAGCTGGTTCCAGACAAGAACCATGGCGATGCATCGCGCAAGACCGATTATGATCAAACCTATCCTGTATTCAGGAAGGTCAGGAAGAAAAATCCAGGCAAGAGCGAACATTAGCACAGGCCCTATTACCCAGTTCTGCACAATGGATGCACTCAGTGCCTTTCCCTGCTGCTTCATTTTATAGAGTTCTTCGTATTTCACACCTGCAAGGGGCGGGTACATCATCCATATAAGACCTATTGCAATTGGCAGGGAGACCTGTTCGATACGAACAGCATCTAATATTTTGGCCACCTGCGGATATGCAGCGCCTATAATTATGCCAGCTGCCATGGCAAGAAGAATCCATAAAGTCAGGAATTTACTTACTATGCCCAGGTTACCTTTATCTGTTCTTGTTCTATCTTTTATTTGATACATTGCATATTATAATGACGTTCCAGTAATAAAACCCTGATAAAAATTTCAAAAAAATTTGAACGATCAGTTTCGAAAAAGAGAAAGTGTTTTTTCTCCATCCGGGGAAAGTGAATAGAATGCAAACCTGGAGCGTTTTATTTTGCATATCATTCCATTTTTTTCTAACATCATCAGATGATAGGAAACAGCAGACTTTTTGGCTTTTAACTTTCTTGCCATCTCATCCATACAATGTTCTCGCTGCAGAAGCATCAGGAGAATCTCAATTCTGTGGGAATTTGCGAGGAGTTTTAATTTCCTGACAATTTCTTTTGAGGTTTGCCTTAATGGATCATGTTCTTTTTCCAGATCCATGAGCCAAGCTTTACGAAGTTTTTTATCACTGGGGCAGCAAAATTTTGCGGTTTTTGAAGCGCACAGGCATTTATTATTCATCATTTACCTCCCTTATAGTAACTTTTCCGCTTGCGAAAAAATTAACCTCACGCCTTCCAAGACGTACAAGGACCACGCCCAGACTCTCGGAATAACGCGCATCCAGAGTCTGGGCAAGCTCTTTAAGATCAGGTGGGCTATTAAGATGAGCGATTATCCGTAGTTTCCATGGATCTATCAGGCATGGAAGCACCTGTTCTATTCTATCTACGCATAGAAACATAAAACCTACCTATAGATCCCGTATTCCGTACCTTTCGTGCGTCTCAAATAATATTTTTCTCGATAGCGTTTTTATTAATTTCAGTAAATAAATATTATATAACTTATTTTTAAATAATAACTGCTTAAATTACATCTAAATAA